>CAWUUU010000054.1:0-5057 GCA_963924995.1 uncultured Opitutales bacterium | reverse complement strand
TTTTTGCAATGGTGTTTTTCATCATATCCCACCAGTACACCGGGATGACGCTGTGTCATACATATTTGAATCCTTACATAGCGGGGGATTTCTGTTTTTTTGGGAAAATAACCCTTGGAATCCTGCGACTCACTGGGTTATGAGCCGAATTTCATTTGATCGGGATGCAATTAAAATATTCCCTAATCAAGCGAAAAATCTACTAAAAAAAGCAGGGTTTAAAGTCAAAATCATACATTATCTTTTCATTTTTCCGAATTTGTTACGAATTTTTCGACCTTTTGAAAAACTGCTCATTACTTTGCCGATTGGTTGTCAATATTTGATAATGGCTGAAAAACCTTGAAATACAATTAATAGCTGGAACTGCTGCTCCCACCCCTGTTGCAACTAGAGCAACCGCTCCGACTCCACCTGCTATCTTGCCAACCTTTAGCATGTTTTTATCACTACGTTTAGTGATTAGTCTAAATTTTGTAATATCGCTTAGAGACCTGTTTAAAGTTTTGAAGTCAGCGATCGAACCGTCATGAACAGCACAGCACTCACCATCCCACTTATCTCCTCCTCTTGCCATATTATTGCAATACCGGCATTTAACCGTTCTTTTATTTCATTTAGAGCAGGTATAAATATTTCGCCTTGCCCAATTAGGTTTCTTTAAAGTGTGCAGCGTCTTTACAAAACTCCATGAACAGTAGCTATTTCCTGAATTAATCATTGTTTCTACAGTCAAAATTAGAATATATTTTAAAGATGTTTTCTAAACCAAATATGCTTTTTTATTAAAATTAAAAAAACTGGCCAAAGATACAAATTAAAAGAGGTTAGAACAGAAAACTCATAATGCAGATTCCAGTAAACCTTCATCCCTAATTCCTGCCAAACCACCAAAACGGGTAAGTAATTGGTTTCCCGAACATAGAGATCCGGGGAATTAAGCCAGGTAGGGTTTTCGCGAGGACTTGTGTTTGGGTCTTTTAAATAAAACGCTCTAGGGTTCTTTTTATATTTGCAGTCAGAGGGTGAACGGACGCAATGAAGTGGTCGAACAATCCAATCCCTTTATGAAAAAAACTCCGTGCTTCTTCTTTTTATTCTCCAAGAGGTTCTTGTCACTGCCAAGACTTCCGCCGAGGAGTAGGCACTCCAGTTGAAAACCTAACGCTTACCTAGCCCTTGATTTTATAATGAAAGCTTTTATCCCTTTAGTAATTTTTGCTACCACTCAATTCGCTTGTTTAATCCCTGGGTCCTATGCCATCGATTTACTCGTTCCGAAAGACTACTCATCGATTCAATCGGCGATCGATAAGGCCAAGGCAAACGACCGTATTCTGGTGGAACCAGGCACCTACGCCGAGCGTATAGTACTGAAAGAAGGAGTAATGGTAAGGAGTGTGGGAGACGATGCTAAGGGAGTGCTGGGTCTAAAGAGGGCCGAGATGACTATTCTGAACTATCCAGAGGGTGAAGGTCCGGGCGTTACTATGGCGGCAGGTTCGACATTGGATGGTTTTACCGTAACCGGGGTGGGGATTTATGATGAGGCCAAGTGGGAAAAACATTACAGGACTCAGGGGAACCTCCAGAGTCACGAGCATATCGGTGCGTCGGGGACAGCAGGGATCGAGGTGCGATACACATGCGAGGTAAGGAACAATATTGTGCATCATACTGGATACACCGCTATCGGTATAACCGGCACCGAGGATCGTAAGGTGTCGCCGCGCATAATGGGTAATACATGCTATCGGAATATGGGCGGAGGAATAGGTTCGATGGTCGGCTCGACTGCATTGATTGAGAACAATATTTGCTTTGAAAATTTTTACGCGGGGATTGGGCATAATCGAGCAAGTCCGATTGTACGCGGGAATGATTGCTACAATAACATACGGGCGGGGATTGGGATAAGCGAAGGAAGCTCTCCTGTGGTAACCAAAAATCGTTGTTATAAAAACCGACGGGCGGGAATTGGGATACGGACGGGTAAGAATACCCAGCCGGTGGTGGAGGATAACGATTGCTTCGAAAATGATATGGCCGGAATTGGCACCGAGGAGGAGGCCCAGCCGATCATTCGTTCAAATCGATGTTATAAGAACAAACTAGCAGGTATTGGAGCCAGTCACGAAGCTCGGCCCAAGATTTTGGATAATGAATGTATCGGAAACGGAGCCGCCGGGATTGGCGTCGAGCATGGAGTAGTGGCCAAAATTATGGGTAATCTTTGTAAGGATAATAAGGCATCGGGCATTGGGGCTCGCCACCAGGCAGAGGTAATCCTGCTCAACAATCGCCTAGTCGATAATGCCGTGGTGGCGATTGGTATCAGAAATAATTCCAAGCTGACCGCTGAGGGAAATATCATATCCCGCAAGGGAGGCATGGCCCCGTTGGTCGCCATTTTGGATAATTCGAGTGCCACTCTAATCGACAACGATCTACACGGAGGTGGCGTGGCGGGCGTTCTACTCCAGGGGACTGCCCGGATCGAAAAGAACAGGTTCCATGGAAATGGACCTCGTAAAGGTGGTCCTCCCAATTTTGCTGTTTGGGTAAAAGAAGGTTCATCAGTTTCTTTTTCAAACAACGAAGTGGATCACTGGCGCAATGCTCTTTTCGCCTCCAACGCGAAGAAGGTCGTGGCGAATGATAATCAAGTAAATACTTTCCTGGGTACTGCTATTATCATCCGCAACAGCGATGAGCCCACCGAGGCTTTGAACAACATCGCTTTCTCCAACGAGCCTCTTTCCCTTGCCATCGAGATTATCGGCCCGCAAGGCAAGGTTAAGGGGAATGTAGTACAAAAGGAACCCAGTCAACCAGAGCTTCCTTAGGGCTTATTTCTTTGATCCTATCTGTTAGAATCCATGACTGTACTACTCTGATTTTACAGGGTACTGAAATGTCGTGATCAATTGCCCTTCAGACTCACCCAATCGAGTTTGATCTAATTTAGTGAAGGGCTTTTTCAATTAGCTACTATATCTATAGATGGGGAAATCGGCCCAAAAATTCTGAACAAGCTGGCTCGGTTGATCAATACTCAGTCAGGATGCCTTAAACTACTGTATTCTTTAATACTTATCGGGATAGCCTTCTAAGTCGGTCAACTTCCCTACCCCTTGCTCGCAGGGCATTTGGACCATTATCCAAAAAATTCTGCGAGGGGTATCGAGCAAGGGATTATCGGATTGGGAAAAAGGTGCCCGCTTCTATTAAAATACGGTTCAGGCAAATCGAAGAACTCAGGGCAATTTCGCAGAATCAGCCTTAAAGACGATCACCATTTTTTCTGCAACTTTGTTGAATGAATGATTTGGGACGAGGATGAAGGTGTCAGTTATAACAGGTTCATATTCCGATCCGGATAAAACATGTACTCCCTTTACCCTTTTATCAAAGAATTGGATAAATGGTCGGAAACCCCGTTGAACTCCATTTTCGTTCACTGGACTGAAACTGCCTGAGCCAGCCGTTGGGGTGATGGAAAATCTAAACTCATTACCTTTTTGGGTAAGCTCTTGTTTCCAGTTCTTTTTACCCTGGGCCATTTTAGCTTGCCACGCAGGGTCTCCGTAAAAGGCAACGATGTCTCGATCAAATAGAAGTCCGCGTACATCTTGACTCCCTAATCCAAGTTTTTTAGCCCGGGGAGATGGCTTGTTAGAGGTAAGCCCTAAGGACGGCAAGGCATTTGAACCGGGAAAGCAGGTTTCCAACCTGTGAATGAGCGCATGGTGATTGGCAAAGAAGGCCTCGTTGAAAGTATAGCGCCCTGGTTGTTCAACAAAGTAATCAAGACATCCCCAACCCATGTAGCCATACCAAGTGACCTCGACATATCCCATCATTTGGCGAATTCCCGCGCTCTTAAAAAAGGCGGCGGCCATGGAGCCAGGTCCTTGAAGGTGCCCCATGAGGCAGTTCCCAATAGGCATATAGACTTTCGGATTGGGGGATTTGACAATATGTCTTTGGCCTGAAAGATCGGCTCCAAACAGAGTGCCTTCCGAGCAGCGAAATGAACCATTACGATACCTAAAACCTAATTGGAGATTCTGCTCTGTGGCATGCCCCGAGGTGATAAAAAGATCAGGTTTGCCATTATTGAGCTCTTTTACGAAGCGTGAGGTAGTATCTTGAGGTAATGCAATAACTTGGGATTCTCCTTTTTTTTCCTTATTCATGCCATAACCCTTGCGAAGTTCACAAAACCACTTCCCCCGTTCGCAATGTTCCAGCGCTATTTCCGTGGAAGCCAATGAATTTCGAATGATGAGAGGCTGGGAGGTCTTTGCAATTTGTAAGGCGTTCTTGGCATCAAAGCCAGAAAGGATACCCCAGAATAAATCCGTGTAGGGGTCATCGTCCAAGCGCCTGGTTAGGGCATGAATAGATTTGACGAACTCCTTCTTGGTTTCATCCGGCGTTGCAACAAAGCAGGCGTAACGAGGAAAGGATTCCCGAAGGGTAGAAAGGCATTCATTTACTGAATTTTCATAATGGATAATTTCAGCCGAGTGCTTTTCCCGAAGGGCAGAGACGACCTCGGCCCATTCTTGCATTTTGGAAGTTTTTGCCGAAACAACGATTACATAGTTTCCAGCTAAGGCGACTTGACTAAACCAAGTAAGAGACAAGCAAAAAAGAATCTTTAAGAACCACAGATTAGTTATACATAAATTAATAGACCTGTTCATAAAATGATATAATGCGGATCCGTAAACGGGATTTGTTTTCGGAAACTTATTGCTGTGCCCTTCTTCAACTCTTCCCCGTATCTATGCAATTGAACAAAAAAAGTGATCTTCTCTTCAGAGCACTAGGCCCATTTAGTCGCTCCGAGTAAAGGTATCTTAGCAGAGGGAAAATTTTGTTTCCAATCGAGATAAGAAAGGGTCCAATTTTCTTTTAAAATCAAGGAAACTTCGTAAGTGATTTTCTGACCGGTGTTGGCAACCATCCGTCCAAGAATCGCAACCATAAATAGGTTTGTCAAAACTTATGTAAGATAATGAAGATACTGCTCAAACTCATCCTCTCTC
>CAWUUU010000053.1:0-2980 GCA_963924995.1 uncultured Opitutales bacterium | reverse complement strand
GCTACCTTACGGGCTTCTCTCTTCTTATCTGAACGTTTACTATGATAACGTTTATCACGCACATCACGGATTGTACCTTCACGATCAAGGCGCTTTTTTAAACGACGAATTGCCCGATCAATGGGTTCGCCTTTACGTAGTTTGATTTCGATTGTCATATAAGAAAGTATTACAAAGTAAAGAATCACGACCACAGGTCAAGGCGGAAGATTACTTAAAAAGTTTTCTTTCCAAACTTTCTTTCCGGTGGAGGTTCTGGGATTCGAATGAGCACCCGTGCACCCCGAATACATTCATGGCTTCGCCAATCCTTAAAAGTCTCAGAGGAAAACCGCATGGAGAATCGACTATCTGTCTCAACGACGAGCCCTTCGCTCTCACCATTTCGTGCATAGGCAAGCCGGATTAAAGTACTTCCCTCTCCCTTCTCACCCAGTGCAAAAATATCCTTGGTGAATTGTTCGGCTTCTTGATGTTCTGGGTCGAGCAACCAGGTCACTTCCTCAGTCAGGGTTGAAATCGCACTCTCCACTGGCCTTAAATTAGTTACGCTTGTCCGGAGCTCTCCATCTTTCCTCGAGGCCACTCCCTCCATCACCACGATTTGCCCCTCCTCGAGGTGCAATCCATATTGTTCAAAAGCTTCGGGGAACATAGGTATGGAAAAATCTTTCTCCTTAGCCATTAAAGTAAAACGGGCCCAGGCTTTTCCATCCTTCTTGGTATACCGACGTTCAATCTCAGTGAGTACCCCACATAATCTAAAGGATCGCTTATTTTCCAGAGTATCAAAATCGTCCGAGGTAATATCATCCAATAACGGACCTAATCCACCAAGTGTATCCACTGGGTGACCGGAAAGAAAAAATCCAAGTAATTCCTTCTCATACCTTAACTTTTCCAATTCATCCATTTCGGGGACTTTCGGACGATCAGTTATCGGAGAAAATCCTCCATGATCTGCCGAGTTTCCGCCACTATTATCATCCCCCATCATATCAAACAGATTAACCTGGCCAGCCTCCCGATCTTTTCTTCGCAATTGAGCCTCTCCCATCGCCCGGTCCAAATCGGCCAAGAGTCCAGAACGACTATCCTCCAAGGAATCAAAGCCACCCGCTTTAATCAAATTTTCAAGCACTCTTTTATTCACCGCTTTTCCATCCACTCGCTCCACTAAATCAGAAAAACTCGTGTAGGGACCATTTTTTCGCTCACCCACAATCACCCCCGAAGGTGCATCCCCTACTCCCTTGACTGCGGCCAAGCCAAATCGAATCGAATCAGGTTTTTCTTCTTCTCCCTCTACTGGGGTGAAATTCTCGCCCGATTCATTAACATCTGGCCCAAGCACTAAGATTTTCATCTCCGTACATTCACCAATAAAATGAGATAACTTATCCGAATTTCCTAATTCACAGGACAACACACCCGCCATAAAATGAACGGGGAAATTCGCCTTAAGGTACCCCGTTTGATAACTGATAATTCCATACGCAGCCGAGTGCGATTTATTAAATCCATATCCTGCAAATTTTTCGAGAATGCTAAAGATCTCATTCGCTTTCTTCTCCGGGATATCATTCGTATCCTTGGCTCCCTTTACAAAGATCTCTCTCTGCTTGGCCATCTCCTCGGGTTTCTTCTTCCCCATCGCCCGGCGTAAAATATCCGCTCCGCCGAGAGAATAACCCGCCACCCGACGGGCCGCCTCCATTACCTGTTCCTGGTACACCATAACCCCGTAGGTTTCCTCGCACACCTCCTCCAATAATGGATGGGGGAACTTAATCGTCGATGGATCCTCCTTCCCTTTTATATAATCGGGAATCCATTCCATTGGACCGGGTCGATACAAGGCAATTAATGCGATAATCTCATCGATATTAGTGATGGTCATTTGCCTGCACAAACGACGCATTCCATCAGATTCCAATTGAAAAACTCCAATAGTTTGAGCGTCGTTTAATAATTCGAAAGTCTTTTCATCCTCAAGGGATAAATCCGAAACCCGAAAATTTTCTAAGCCCTCTTTTTCACGAATATGTTTCTCCGCCGCGGCAATCACAGTTAATGTTTTTAAACCAAGAAAGTCCATTTTAAGAAGGCCCAAGTCCTCCACTGGATCCTTCGGAAATTGAGTGGTCAAGACCCCATCCTGGCTGGTCAAGGGGACTAATTCGCGTAATGGACGGTCCGCAATAATGACCCCGGCCGCATGGGTTCCCACATTACGGACCATTCCCTCGATCACTTTTCCAGTTTCGATAATCTGTTTAGCAATCGGATTTCTTTCACACTCCTGACGAAATTCAGGACTCCTCTCCAAAGCCTGTTCCAAGCTAATATTTAAGTCATCCGGTATCATCTTGGCTAATTTATCAGCCTCTGCATAAGGAACATCACGCACCCGGGCCACATCACGGACAACCATTTTCGCCCCAAAGGTACCAAAGGTAATAATGTTGGCCACACAATCTCGACCATACTTATCCCGGACATACTCAATCACCTCCCCCCGGCGTCTCATGCAAAAATCGATATCAAAATCCGGGGGTGACACCCGTTCAGGATTTAAAAACCGCTCAAATAACAATCCAAAACGCAACGGATCAATATCCGTAATGCCCAAGACATATGCCACTAGACAACCCGCCCCCGAACCTCTTCCTGGCCCCACCGGTATTTCCTGTTCCCTCGCCCAGCCCATAAAGTCGGCTACGATTAAAAAGTAGTCATTAAAACCCGTCTTTGCGATCACGCTTAACTCGTAGTCTATCCGCTCACATAATTCGCGTACTTTTTCATCGATATCATCTGCTCGTTCATCCTCCGCGAGGTAGTCTGTTTCATACCTCTTCTTCAACCCCTCGATGCAGAGAAGTTTGAGGTATTCAACATTATCCACCACCTTGGTCTTAATCTCGGGCGGTAAGGTAAAAACGGGGTAGTTATTCTCACCAAAGGGCAACTTGAGCTC
>CAWUUU010000052.1:0-13809 GCA_963924995.1 uncultured Opitutales bacterium | reverse complement strand
CGGCCCAAATTTTTGACGGAGTTTCAAGGGTTGATGGTATGGGAGGGCAATGGAATAATGCCCTTCGATTTGATGGTAGTTCCCTCGCCTATTTAAAAGCAGGTTCTTTTCGAATTGAAGGTGCGATGAGTTTTTCCGGTTGGGTTTACAAAGAGAATCTTGGGATTTATCAAAGGATGGTGGATTTCGGCAATGGGCAGGATAGTCAAAATCTATTGATTACCAACCGTTGGAAAACAAGTGAAGCCGAGTGGTCGATTCGTCGAGGGGCAAACAATCGTAGTGTGATTGCAAATGATTTTTGGACGCTGAATGAATGGCAACATGTGACGGGTACCGTGGATGATTCTGGAGTGATGAAACTTTATCGAAATGGTGAATTGAAAGGATCAACTCTTGGTCATATTCCCACTTCTATTACTCGAACAAATCATTACATCGGAAAAAGTCATTGGGGAGATAATGAATACTTCTACGGAATGATGGATGACCTACGGGTATATGATCGAGCACTTACCATTGAGGAGGTCGATAAAATCTCCAAAGGAGACCTCCAACTTGATCGTGTTTTAGGCGGACAGGATCCCAATGTGACTATTTTCTGGGGAGACGAAGATGCAGGTCAAACCACAGATGTAAATTCATCATCCGCGAGCAGTTGGGATGCGAGTTTGAATTTAGGGGTTTTATCTACAGGGGAATTTTCTGCATCGCTAACAAACTTACTTGGAGGTCAAACTTACTACTATCGAGTACTGGCTAGCAATGTAGCGGGTAGCACTACCCTGAGTGAAGTTTCTAGCTTTTCAACTGGCTCTTTTCAATTTAAGGCAGATTCCTTTGCTCAAGGTCAACTCCTTCTTTGGTTGGACTCAACTGACATTAATGGTGATGGTAATCTTTCAAATGAGCCCTTTGGTGGCAGTGTGGATCAATGGCGAGACAAATCTGGTTCTAATCGACATGCAGGTAATGGAAATGGACCAGAATTAAGAATTAATAGTTGGAATTCATTATCCACACTCAAATTTGATGGATTGAGTGATTACTTACGAGTCTCTGATTCAAATGCATTTAATATGGGAGAAGATGCGACTCTTTTCTTAGTGGCCAAAGGAGATACTTTGGCAAATTGGAGACCAATTATTTCTAAAAGAGGAGAAGATAACGTAGGTTGGCAGTTTAGAAAAGATAACACTGATTTTGCCACATTTACGATTCGGGGAACGACTGGTAATGATGGTGAACGGGGAAGCACTTTAATTAATGGTGAGGTCCATGTCTGGTCGATGCGTAAGAGTTCGTTAAAGCGGACACAATGGGCGGATGGTAATCTTGAATTTCATATTGATGATCGAGATTCCATCCCCATGACCACAAGCGATCTCGTCATTGCTGGACGTGATCAGGATGGAATCAATGCATTGGGCGGGGTCGAGATCGGAGAAATCCTTATTTATGATCAAGCTTTAAGCGATTCGGATGTTTATAAATTACAGGGATATTTAGCCCACAAGTGGGGGCAAGTTCAGAATCTGCCCAGTTCGCATCCCTATAAAGCCGAGTTGCCCAAGTTTGAAAACCGCCCCGAAATCCTTCTGGGTGAAAGTTATTCAATTAAAAAAGATGCTAACTTTAGTCTTCTTGTTCAAACGAATCGTAACGCCACCAATTTCATTGCGAGTGGATTACCATCCGGGTTGGATTTAAATTCGACCAGTGGATTAATTTCAGGAATTCCTACTGTTGCAGGTTCCTTTACTACTCGATTGGAGGCGACTAATCAGTCGGGTACTTTTGTCAAAGAAATCCTCTTTGTAGTGACTGATTTTACCGGTTGGGAATACACCACCACGATTAACTTCCCTGGATATACACAACCTTCAACTCTTACTGACTTCCCTGTCTACCTTGAGTTTAATTCATCTTTGTCCGGATTTAGCTATGATCAATTTGCTTCTCCTTATGGTTATGACTTAAGATTTTTGGGAACCAATGGCTCAAAGGAACTTTTTTATGAACCAGTAATGTGGAATAAAGAAGGAACTTCTGGATTTTGGGTTTTGTTATCTTCTTTTGATGAGAATACCACTATTCAAGCAATTTGGGGAAATCCTAATGCGATCCAAGAACCAAGCTATTGTAAGAATGGTAGCGTTTGGTCGAAATATAATGCGGTTTGGCATATGGATGGTACCGGATTAAATACCATAAAAGAGTCTCGGGTGAGTGCCCATGCCACCCCTTATAACTTTGAATCATTGCGAGTTCCTGGAGTAGTCGGAACCGCTCTATCATTTGACGGAATTAATGATTATGTTGATTTGCCTCTATCAATCCACCCTCAAGCGGATACCCGTCAATTCACGATCTCATTTTGGAGTTATGGCGGTTCTACTTTAAGTTCTGCCAAAAATACCTCATTGCTTGAATCTGGTTCCGCGGAGGGTCGATCTCTAAATATTCACTTTCCCTACAATTCACTTTTACATTGGGAAGCTGGGGGCAAAAATTCTTACGATAATATCAATAAAGAGTTTAGTGGATATAAGGGACAATGGGATTATTGGACCTTTCAAAAGGACATTGATTCCGGTGCGATGTACGCGTACAGAAATGGTCAAATTTGGCATGAGGGTTTTAATAAGAATAGACCTTTTGATGGGAATGTGGAAAGTTTTCGCTTAGGGTCGAATCGTAATGGTGGTTGGTATTGGGACGGTTGGTTGGATGAAGTAAGAATGAGTTTTAGCCTGGAGTCGGCTGATTCTATTCTCGCGTCTTATGAAAGCCAGCGCCCCGGCGGGAATTTTTCCGGCATGCAACCGGTTGTTGGTCCACCTCTACTGATTGATGATCAAGTGGCCGAAGGATATGCCAATGATAGCAACCTTTCATATTTTGTCCGAGTTTTTCCAAGTGCAACGAGTTTTTCAGCCGTAGGATTACCCGCGGGTATTTTATTAAATTCCGCTACCGGAGAGCTTTCCGGAGTCCCATTGCAGGGAGGGATATACAGTATTACGATTACTGCTTCTAATTCATCGGGACAAGACCAGGGTGTCCTTACTTTATCGGTGGTGGAACGAACGGGTTTTTCTCATAAGGTTGATTTTAACTGCTCCGCCTACACTGGGACGACTTTAGAGGACTTCCCTCTCTTGATCCGATTGGATCGATCAGTCACTAACTTTAGTTTGAAAAGCTTTGCTTCGAAGGATTGCAATGATCTGAGGTTTTATGACCAGCTCGCCCGTGAACTTGAATACGAAATCGACGAAATAAATGATTTGAACGGAAGTCTTTCGGTATGGGTAAAAGCAAAAGATTTTAATAGTTCTACCCTTATTTCCGCCTACTGGGGGAACCCGACAATGGCAGCATCACCCCCACTCTATAGTGGAAATGGTTCCACTTGGAGTAACGGCTTCCGAGGCGTTTGGCATTTCCGTTCATTCGAAGGAATAGAAGTGCTCACAGACTCGAGTTTATATCGAAATCATGCCTATGATGAATTTGGCTTTGGAGATAATGGAATTGTTGGAACTGGACGATCTTTGGCTGGCGGGGTTGAGAAATTTATAAGGGTTCCTTCTGCATTTTCAATGGATGATCTACATGAAAAGAGTTTCACCTTTTCCACTTGGATTAAACTTGATGAAGCACCTCCATCAAAAGCAGAGAATTCGGTTTATGGTTCTGGTTACTTAACTAATCCTAATAATACTTACTTCGATGATATTAATATTTTTGATACACTTAAGGCAAGCGGGAGTCGAATTATGCAAGCCGGTCCAAGGCAGGGACTTTACCTTGATGGAGATAATGATTTTAAAAACAGTGGACTAGGGATCAATCGTAACGATCAATACATGACTCTGTTTCAAGCGATCTTTACACCGCAAGAAAATGGGGAATATCAATTCAGATGTGATCGGAAGGATGATTATGCGACCATCTGGTTAGATCTCGATCGAGATGGTGCATTTGAACAGAATGGAGCTTTTGGTTCTGAAAAACTTGGGGGAAATGGTAATTTTACATCCTCCCCTATTTCTTTAGTCTCTGGGAGCAATTATAAAATTGCGATTGCCCATGGCGAAGGAGGCGGTGGATCGAGAATAAGACCATGGATTAAAACTCCTTCGGTAGACTGGCAAATTATTGACCCGAGCGACCCCGATCAAGCTGGTATGTTTTCGGTTACTTTTGATAGTAATTTTTCTGATATTGTCAGTCCTTATATCATCGCAAAGCATGGACTGAGAGAAAGGATTAACCTAGTCGGTGACAATGCAGTGGTTTATCACGATTTAGCTCAGGGTGAAGAATCGGCGATTTCTTCCAATACTTTCTATGATGGGAATTCGAGATGGAAATATGTGGTGGTAAGTGTGAATCACGAGATAGGAAACCTGAAGATTTTTGAGGATGGAAATCTGACTGGTTCTACTTCTTTTACTGCCGGAGAATTGGCAAAATCAATCTCTGGACAAGACTGGTACTTTGGACAGGGATTAGTGCCCTCTTCTTTTGATGAAATGCGATTGGCTAATACTTCTCGTTCGGTTGATTGGATTCAAGCATCCTATCTTAATCAAAAGCCAACTTCGGTACTGCCCTTAGTTTCTACGGTCACAGGTTCGCCTAGTTTTACCTCGGTTTCCTCATTTAATTTATCTGCAGATCAGGCTTTTACGCACTCGATCTCAGTAACGGGAACGCCACTCGTTTTTACTGCCGTGGGTTTGCCGAGTGGGATCATTTTAAGTTCCATCGACGGAAATTTATCGGGCTCACCTTCGATTTCAGGTCAGTTTATCTCGACGATTAGTGCATTGTACGCGGGGGGGGCTCGTGCGGATGAGAATTACACTTTTACTATTTCTCCAAGTGCACCCGATATTTTACTTTCTACTCCGCAAGTTGTAAATTCAACCTCGCTCTCTATCCCTTATGAAGTGAACTCAACGGGGGGAGAAGATCCGAACGTTTTTGTACTTGCGGATACGATAGATCAGGGAACGAATTTTTACGCTTGGTCTTATCGATTGGCGTTGGGGAGTCAAGGATTGGGAGTAGGTTCGACAATTCTTGGAGGGCTGGCCCCAGATCAAAGTTACTATATTCGCCTTTATGCTGAAAATTCAGCTGGTTTTGATTGGACGGGGAAAGAGTTCTCCATCCGTACTCAACCCAATAAAGAACACCTACCCTCCACCTTGGCCATGTGGTTTGACGCAACGGATTTAGCTGCTGACGGTGTTCTTCCATTGGCAGGGCAAACAGTGTCTACCTGGGTAGACAAATCGGGTAAGTCTCGGAATATGGCGAACCCTGCTGGTAATCCAATCATTAAATTGGATGGTGATGGAGGAAAACCAGTAGTTAATTTTGATGGAAAATCACAAATGAGGACCAACTATAACTTTAGTGACACCGATTTTAATTTATGGCGAAATGGTGGATATTCTGTCTTTGGAGTTTCGCGTTATACGGGTGGAGATAGTGAACGAGTAATTAGTTCTAATGGTCATAATTGGTTGTTTGGGCATCACGGGAATCAAATTGGCAGATATTTCTTCAATGGTTGGGTCGATCAAGGATTTGCTTCAGATACAAAATTTCATATTTTTGAAACTTTGCACGAAGGTCGATCGGTGAACACTGATCCATCCGCGACTGTTTGGACTGATGGAATTGAAGGTTCATATCGAAGTGGTGGTAAAAACCGTTCTAACAATTGGAATTTTTATCCCGGGCAACTTTCTTTTGGTGCCTCGGGGACTCTATCTGAGGCTTCGAAATGTCAGGTTGCCGAGTTTATTATATTTGAAGGGCTAATTAATGAGGAGGATCGGTTAAAAACAGAAGGATACCTTTCCCATAAGTGGGGCATATCACTCTCCTCTACTCACCCATGGGCTAATGATGCACCCTCGTATGGAGAAGAGATCATTTCAGGCAATACTGTAATTATAGATACGGAACGCACCATTGTACCGACGGTTATAAACCGAACGCCCGCAAATTTGAAAAATACAACCGCATCGCTTACTGGTCGATTAGTGGATACTGGCTTGGGGATTCTCCCCACTAACCCTACTGGTGTTATTATCACGAGTAGTTCTTCTACACCTGGACTTTCTTCACCGACTATTGGTGAACTAAATGCGTCGAATATTTCTCCTAGTAGTGCGAATTTGGGAGGGTCCCTTATTTCTACTGGTGGCGAGACTCCAATTATGACTATTGTCTGGGGTGATGAAGACCGCGGGGCAGATATTAACAATCTCTCCAATTGGGATTTTAATCAAAGTCTAGGCTACTCACAAGCGGGCCCCTTTTCCATCTCAGTTGGAAACTTGCAGGAACGAACCGTCTATTTCTTCCGTTTAGCCGTTTCTAATTCGGTTAGATCCTTTATGTCATCTCAGGTGGGTGTCTTTGTTACCGAGTCCAGTACTTCCCTATCTCCTAGTTCGGTTTTGTGGTTGGATGCAAATGATTCCTCGGCCTCGAGTTCCATTTGGCTTGATAAAAGTGGCAATAGTAATGATGCAAATAAGCAAGGAAGCCCTAGTCTAGTTACTAATGCCCAAAATGGCTTGCCGGTTATGAGGTACAGCGGAACCAATGGGCAATACCATAGTTTTACTAACTTTACGGACATCCGGACAGTGTTCTGGGTTTTTAAGCGGTCCGGTGGTTACTGGCCCCTTTTGGGCGACAACAACACGTATCACTTTCATTCTAATGGAGCGAATGACTTGGTGCACTCCAGACATGCGTCTGCTAATGTAAGAAATGGTAATTTTGCTAAGAATGGAATTACCGTTTTTTCAGATGAACCAATGCCCAATTCTATGTCGATTTTTTCTCTTCGTACTTTGGGTAATGTGGAAGCCTCCAATTTTGCCAGCGATCGAAATATAAATGGTCGTTATGCCAACGGCGACCTTGCTGAGTTGATCATTTACAATGTCGCGTTGAGCGACAGTCAGATTAGAGAAAGAGAAGGATACCTAGCTCATAAATGGGGATTGCAGGGTGATCTGCCCACCGACCATCCCTATAAAAATTATCACATGACTGAAGCTCCAGTAATTACGAGTTCAAATTCTAGTACGGCTAATATTGGTGTTGGTTTTAACTTTCAGATAACTACGAATATATCCACTCCGTCATTTAATTCTTATAATTTACCCACCGGATTAACTTGCAGTAATTCTGGTCTAATTACTGGAACTCCAATTATAGGCGGAAATTACAAAGTTTCTTTAATTGCTCAAAACTCAATTTATTTCGCTCATTCGATTCTTGAATTATCTCTTTCTGATTCGGTTTCACAGTTAGTCGCCTTGCCTGCACTTAGCGTTTCTTCAACTGGTGCCAACCTGCTTGGAGATATTAATCAAACTGGGGGGCGTGATCCAATTGTCACAGTTCATTGGGGAGATAATAATGCAGGCAATGGAGTTTGGGATAATAATTTTTCATTAGGAACACAAGGGCGTGGTGCCCTATCTCATAATGTGAGCGGACTTTCTCCGAATACTACTTATTTTTATAGATTTTCTGGAGATAATGGAAATGGGGCTACGGGGGGAGTTTCATGGTCGACGGATTCAAACTTCACCACAGATGCAAATACATCTTTACCAGTCTTAAGTTCGATTTTCTCAGTATCAGATAAGACATTGATCGGAGCTCAATTTAATGCGGGGCTTAAAAGTACTGGTGGGGATAGCAATACAACAGTCACATTTTATTGGGGTGAAAGTGATGGAGGAGTCAATTCTTTGGCATGGACCCATTCAATTGTGGTTAATCAAGTTCAGGTCGGTGCGGTCGTCGGACAAATAAATAGCGGCCTAGGCTTTCCGCGCGAATACTTCATGCGAGTACAAGCAAGTAACTCGGTTGGGACAGTCTGGGGCCCATCTACTTTATCATTTGTGCCCAAAGCTGGTAATTCTGGTTTTACGCCGATGGACTTTTCTGGATTGAGATTATGGTTGGATGCATCGGACTTAAATGGCACAGGACAGACACTTGCTCTCAATTCGGGAGAGGCAGTTACTCTGGTCAAGGATAAGTCTGGTCAAAATCGAGATGCCACCCAGGCAACCTCAACTTCACAACCTTCTTTTGTTTACGGTGCTCTTAATGGATTACCCAATTTACGTTTTGATGGGGTGAATGATTACCTAGAGTTTGAAAAGCTGGAAACCATTCGCACCGTTTTTCTGGTGGTTAACCGAAAAACTGGAAACCAAGGATTTCTATTAGGCGATGATACCGGCCATCATTTTCATAGTGCAAGTAATGCAATTTGGTCGAGTACTTGGACCAGTCCCAATGTGATCAACGGTTTGACTCAAATTAACGGAAATGCACGAGATGGATTGAATAGTAATTATGATTATGATACCCCGACTTTGATCGCGATTCGAACCAATGGAGCGGTGAGGGCATCTAATTTTTCAAAGGATCGCAATAATGAATTGTATTGGAAGGGAGACTTGGCAGAACTATTAATTTATAATGAAGCGCTGCCTACTTCTATCTTGAGGAAAGTGGAAGGTTATCTTGCCCATAAATGGGGAATTCAATCTTCATTGGTCGGTTCTCACCCCTATCGAAATAATGCGCCTTCGCGGAGTCAAAGTGCGGCAATTACTAAAATTTATTGGGGCGGGATAGATGGCGAAATTGACCCATCTCTTTGGGATAATGTGATTGATGTGGGTGAAGTCGGAGTGGGACTTCGGAAATTATCTGAAGGAGTTACAGTCTTGGCTGAACCATTGCCTAATCAATCAGGTTCTGTATACGGCGTGGATCGATTGCTTGATGGCGAACTACCACTAGATGGTTGGAGGAGTTCATGGACAGCATGGTTTAAAGAGGATCCACTTCTTACCTTTAATTTAGGAAAGGAGAGATCAATGAATAAAATTCGAATTTATTTCCAACCTTATGATCGTGCGGATGAATTTAAAGAAGTTGAAATTTGGACCGCAGATGAAGAAATGAATTTCTCCTTATTAAAAACGGTGCCCGGAGTCGTTGGAATTAGAGAGCAGGGTATTTTTGCCGAATATGATTTGGAAGGGATAAGCACACGAGCAATTCGCTTAGCCCCTAAATTTCAAGGTTGGGGACATCAGTGGGGAGAGGTTGAATTTTGGGTCTATGACAGCGGTGATTTTGATGCAATGGTGGATGGTTTGACTAAGGGGCAGACTTATTATTATCGAACTTTCACTTCGAATGATGGTGGTTCAGGTTGGGCTCCAGAAACGATGAGTTTTAAAGCGGAAGATAAAGTCGTGTACGAATCGGGGAAGTTGGTTATCAACACAACGCTTGGAACTTGGACGCATAGTGAGGGTGATCAAAGAACCGGGGTAGTTTCGCAAAAGAAATTTTCTGACAATATTGGTAATGAGTACTTATACAAAGTTTGTCGATTCGAGTTTGATAAAGTTGAATTTAGGGGAAGCCTGGAGGTTGAGATCAAGGGTTCAGCTTCACTCGAAATTGTTGCCCGAAATGGGGATGCGTTCATAGGAGTTCCTATTTCTGTTTCTGGTGGTGATGGATCAAATACTGCCATTGGATTGCCTGGAGCGGGCGGTTTTGACGGTGGAGAAATTGGTGGTCGCGGTTTTGGCCCTGGAGGTGGACTGGGTGGGAATGCACCGGGAGGTGGAGGATTCGGAGGAGCTGGCGGACTCGCGACTTCAACAACGGGGCAACCTTATGGAACTGGTGGGCTAGTTGATTTTGTTGGAGGAAGTGGCGGAGGTGGCTTTACTGTTGATTATACTGGTGGTGGCGGCGGAGGTGCTCTTAAGATTGAGTCATCTCACACATTGACTTTAGATTCTCGTCTGTTTGCTCTTGGAGGTTCTGGAGTTTCTGGCTCTGCGGGTGGCTCGGGTGGTGCAGTATACCTAAAGGGCAAGGATTTAGTACTTACATCTAAGTCAATTATTGATGTTTCAGGTGGTAATAATGGAGGGGGTGCGGGTAGAATTTATTTAGAAGGCGTTCAATCCCTGATTAACAATGGATCTGATAACTTGCGAAAAGCGGGTGGTCCTGGTGCCTCCCCTGGAACAGAAGGTACACTGCGCTTTGTACGTCCTTCTCACTTGGAAGAGCTTGATTTTAGAATTGGTTCAATTGAAATTGATACCGATGTAGGATCACTTATTCATAGCGACGGTTCGATTGCCTATGGTTTAACTGAGGATCGAGTGTACATTGACCAATCGGGTGCAGCTTGGCCCTATTCTGTTTGTCGGTTTAGTTTTACCCGAGTTCAATTAGGTGGGGGTGTAGTTGTCCAACTTAAAGGAAGAAATGCGTTGGCACTCGAAGCCTATTCTGGAGATTTAATACTGGGTGCTAATATTCGGGCAGATGGTGGAAATGCGATGGAGAATCTTGGTGGAAAAGGAATTTTGGGAGGGTTTTCTGGAGTCAATGGAGCCTCTCTTTATGGTGCTGGGCCTGGGGCGCCTAAATCAACTTCTTCAGTAGGGCATGGAGCCGCTTATGGTGGGCATGGCTCAGGGAATGCTAGAGTTTATGGCGACCGTTCCTTGGACGCTCTTTTGGCTGGAAGTTCAGGCGGGGCTTCGGATATTGAGGGTTCGGGTGCGGGTGGAGGTGCGATTCTTCTCAAGGCATCTCGTGAGCTTAAAATTGAACCCAATGTTTTAATTACTGTGAATGGCGGGAATGGTTCGGGTAGTGGAGCCTCAGGATCTGGTGGAGGTGTGCGCTTGGAGGCAACTAGAGTACATAATTATGGAAGAATTGAAGCGAAGGCTGGAAATGGCGTTCAAGTGGATGGAAATCATCAATCTAGAGGTTCCTCTGGAGGGCGAGTTTCGATTATTGCCACTGCTGAAGTGACTGCGGGTGATATTGATGTATCAGGTGAGTGGTTGACTAACGAAGGGTCAATTTTCATTGGTGGGAGTTATCAAAACTCGAGTCTGATTGCAGACAATGCCAAGGTGACAATTGATACTAAGACAGGTTATTTTTCAATCGAAGGTGGAGCTCATGGAGAGGGCGTATTTTCCGATCACTCTTACACTGATAGTATCGGGCTTAGCTGGGATTATGGCGTTTGTACTTTTACTTATGCTCAAGTTCGTTTCAGTGGAGATACTAATGTAGTTCTTCGGGGGGATCGTTCTCTTTCCATTAAAACAGTAGCAGATGGAGAAATTTATATTGGAGCAGACTTACTTTTAGATGGAGGAGATGCTTCTATTGAAAACGGTTATGGCGGGCGAGCGGTTTTAAATCCGTGGTTGGGGAGAAGTTCCGAAAAAATCTCTGGGGATGGCCCTGGAGGTCCTGGGACTGCAGGGAATTGGGGAGTCGGTGCGAACTATAGTTATGGTAATGAACAAATATCAGATTTAATGGCTGGGAGTAGTGGTTCAAGTGGCCGTTATTTCCAAGGTTCAGGAGCAGGTGGAGGTGCGATTGAACTTAAGGCCGAGGGTGATCTTACCATTGCGCCAGGTGTTATTATTAGTGCGAATGGTGGTGATGGTCGGACAGATGGACATCAATATGACCATGGAGCTGGTGGTTCTGGTGGGGCCTTAAAGTTATCGGGTAAGAATATTTATAATCAAGGCTTGATTCGAGTAGTGGGAGGAAATCGTGGAGCTGGGGGCGGTCGAATTGTCATGGCGGCCCAAAATATTATTGAAAAGGGAGTCATGTCTATTGGTTCAGGTAGTTTCAAGGAGGTAAAGCCTCCGGTTATATCAGTACCAGAATTGCTTTATCTTTCCTATAAAAGCTCGGGAACACAGGTTCTGCGAAAAAATGTGTCCACTCGATCCGCAAATCTGGTTGCGTATTGGCCGATGGATGAGGGGGATGGCGAGCAAACGCAAGATGCATTAGGTCGCTATAAAGGTTCATTGATTGGGGGGACATCTTGGCAGGATGGATACTTTGGGAAAGGAATCCAGTTTAACGGAACAGATGCTTATGTTTCAACCCAGGCAACCGCCGATGTACTTGGGATCGACGGGAAAAAGCCCAGAACTATTTCATTCTGGGTGAAAGTAGATGGAAATAATCCGCGGACTGAGCCTGGGTTTTATGGTTATGGTGAACTGGCAAATCCCAATGGTGTCAATAAATTCTGGGGTTTGCGAAATATAAAGGATGGTGGATACACTCAATTGATTAGTCAGCATTGGGGGTGGGATCCAAGAGCATATCATTCAAATAGTCTTCTTGGCCGCTGGGCTCATTTTGCCCATTCTTTTAATGGTTCGGAGGTGTCAATTTATCTTGATGGTTCACGAATTGGGAACTGGACTCGATCGGAAATAAGTACCGGAATCGCACAACCTTTTCAATTTGGTCGGTGGAGAAATCAGACCAATGCCTATTTTGGAGGTATTTTAGACGAGATGAGAATTTATGATGATGCACTGAATGAAAATGAAGTTCAGCAAATTGTTGGTGGTCAGGACTTGATCGAGGAATTGGTTTATCTACAGCACCAGGTCCAAGCATCCGGTGATCCGACTTCTTATGCTGCTACCCTCTTACCTAGTGGTTTAAGCATTAATTCGTTGAATGGAGAACTGGTCGGTAAGCCTCTTGAAACTGGTAGTTTTGATCTTAATGTGACTGCAACCAATTTGGCTGGAACTGGGATTAGTTCTTTACGAATCATCGTGGACAAGACTGCACCTATTATTTCCAGCGCCACTCCTCGAAATGTTACTTCTTCCTCCGCTCGATTTTCCGCGCTGGTCAGTAATGATGGCGGAGATCCCCCTACCCTGTCTTTATTCTGGGGAGACAATGATGGCGGTACAAATACCCAAGTAAATCCTGTTGATAGCACATCATGGGATTACCGAATAGATTTAAATGGAACCCATCCCGAGGGAATGACTCACTTTTTTGTCGATGGATTAGCATTAGGAAGCACTTACTATTATAAGTGGTTAGCCTCTAATTCAGTTAATTCTGAGGTGTGGAGCTTGCCTCCACAAGAAGGAATTAAAGCTTGGTGGAGATTGGATGAAACATCTGGGAATCTTGCCCTTGATCAAATCAATGGAAATACAGGCACCTTGGTTGGTATTGATGATTCAGCACGGGTATTTGGTAAGATTGGAAATGCCATTCGTTTGGATGGTGCGGGCGAACACATAGTAACCAAAGGTTTTAAAGGAATCGTCGCAGATAAATCACGGACATTATCTTTCTGGATAAAGACAACCAATGCGAATGGTGCATTGGTCAATTGGGGAGCAAATGGTGACGGTGCAAACTGGATGGTCTCATTAAATAATGGATCGTTACATCTTGATATTGGTGGATCACGATTAACCGGCTCTACTATTTTGAACAATAATGCATGGCACCATATCGCTTTGGTTTTACCAAGTGGAGCAAGTGGGGCGTCAGATGTTTTTATGTATGTGGATGGAAATAAAGAAAGCTCAACTTTTTCTAATGACTTTTCCTCCCCCTCCGGTATGTCCGGACTCGAGCTTTGGTTAGATGCAAGTGATCTTGACGCCAATGGAGTGGCTGATATCCCGTCTTCCGGGAATATATCATCATGGAATGATAAAAGTGGTAATGGCAGGAACGCGACCACCAGTTCCGGTACTCCTTTTCTTCATCCCACAAATGGTCCGAAAAATATGCCAGTGGTGGAATTTCGAAGTGGCTTTGCTGATCATACCAGTGGTGATGAGGAGATGTCTGTGACTGGATCTTTTTCGGTCCGGG
>CAWUUU010000051.1:0-23701 GCA_963924995.1 uncultured Opitutales bacterium | reverse complement strand
GGAAAAATGCAGTCAAAAGAATGCAGGACAATGAAAACCTAAAGGCTGAGATGATCTATATCGATATTCTAAATGAGATGGAAAGTATCGGAAATGATGCACTCAATGTTGTTCAAGCCTTAAATCATGTGGTCTAATACTTACTACCAAAAAATTAGGTAATTAGAATCATCCAGCTTGCTTTCGTTATTAGTTTCGTTGAGTTATGAGTCAGATGAATTTTTTAAAGGTAGAGCAGTTAAAGAAATCTTTTTCCTCTCCGGCGGGAGATTTATTGCGCGTTGTGGATGTGGAGGAATTTTCTCTTAATGAAGCTGAATTTTGTGGCATGCGCGGAGAAAGTGGATCAGGTAAGACCACCTTTCTTCACCTTATTGCTGGTATCCTTTCACCTGACCAAGGGATGATTCAATTAGAGGGTAGGAATGTCGGCCAAATGTCAGGTTCTGAAAGGGATAAACTTCGGGCCACATTTATTGGCTATGTCTTCCAATCCTTTAATTTACTTCAAGGATTTACCTGTCTAGAAAATTTACAAATTGCGATGTCTTTTGCGGGTAATCTAAATAAAAGTGATCCACGGGAATTACTTAGCAGGGTAGGGCTTACCGAGAGGATGGATTATTACCCCCACCAGTTATCCATTGGACAGCAACAAAGGGTAGCCTTAGCTCGAGCACTTATCAATAAACCAAAGTTAGTACTGGCAGATGAACCTACTGGTAATCTAGATCCTATCAATGCGGGTAATGCAATGGAACTTTTGTGCGAATTATGTCGGGAGTCAAAAATTACTCTATTTGTGGTGAGCCATGATGAAAAAGTAATTCAGAATTTTGATCGGCAAGTTGATTGGGAACAAATCAATAGACCCGAACTTGTAAAAGGTGGAGAAACAAAAAAGGTATCATGAATAGTTTCCGTTCACTTTTTTTTCTTTGTACTCGGGGAGTTAGGCAATTTGCATTTTCTTCTTTGGTCGCCTCGCTTGCCATTGCGATGTCCGGAGGACTATTTTTGGGAACTTGGAAGATAAAAGAAGGAGCTCAAAATGCATTTACTCTTTCATCAGGTGGTTTTGATGCAGTTCTAGGTGCTCGAGGTTCTAAGCTTCAGCTTATACTGAACGCAATTTTTCACCTAGAAGCTTCTCCCGGAAATCTAAAATGGGAACAATATGAAATAATTAAAAATACTCCTGGAGTTAAAGAAGCTTATCCGTTAGCAGTCGGGGATAATTTTATGGGTTATCGTTTAGTTGGAACGGAGTCTTCTTTATTTAAGGAGCACGAATGGAAGAAGGGGATAAAATATCGAGTTCAAAAAAGTGGAAGGATTTTTTCCGACAATGCAAAGGAAGCATTAGTTGGAAATTTTGTAGCGAATAAATTAGGGCTCAAGGTGGGGGATCGTTTTCAACCTTATCACGGGTTAACCTTTCGGGAAGAAAGTAAGCATGATGAAATTTATGTCGTAGTGGGAATTTTAGATCCGACAGGCACACCAGCAGATAAAGTAATTTGGATTCCAATAAAAGGGATTCAATTGATGGAAGGGCATGCCAGTGAGTATGCATCTTCAGTAAGTGCAGTATTAGTTAAATTAAGGGGTGCCGCTGGTTTCGCTCTAGAAATGAAGTATAATAAACAAGGAAACCAAGCTACTTTTGCTTGGCCCATAGCCGCCACGCTTGCTGAATTTTTTGACCGCTTAGTATGGTTTGAAAAAGTACTCGAATGGATTGCCTACCTAGTTGGAAGTGTGGCCAGTTTAATTATTTTGGCGGTATTGCGAAATTCAATGAATGAAAGGAAGAGAGAGTTTGCGATTCTTCGTTGCCTTGGGGCGAGTAGGCGTTTCGTAACTAATGTAGTGTTGGGGCAATCATTAATTATTTCTTTGATCGGTGCACTTGGCTCTTTTCTTATTTATCTGATTATGAGTGGAATTGCCTCTTATTTTATTCGAGAGCAAACCGGAGTTTTGTTAAGCCCTTTTGAATTCGATCTTACCTTTTTTTATGTATTCTTTGCGATTATTATTCTTGGAATAGTCAGCGGAATACCACCTGCCTTCTCTGCCTACCGTGTAGATATTAGTAAGAATCTCCGATCTTCTGCTTAAAAAGTCTTTAGCAAAGAAAATTTAAATTATGAATTTAAAAGTTAGAATCGTAAGAACTTGCGAGAAATCATAACTAAGGTAACTATAGTTCCAAGATGTTCTTCAAACTTTTTTTAATCTTTATTTTTTTTGTATTTTTTTCATGTACACAAGAGGAGCCCAATGAAAATGCTGAGAACATTCCACCAGTAGGAGCACCCATTATTGGCGAGCCAATTTTATCTGCTGAAATTGATAAAAATGCATCAACGATTTCTCTCTCAGGTAATGAATCAAAAATAATTTCTAACCCGATACCCTCGGATGGACAGGATATTGATGAGGAATCAATCGAAGAAGGAATTATTGTGAACGGAATCCCTAAGCCAAATAATGATAAGGATTTAAATGTATCTATTGTTAGCAACTTACCCCCGTTAGATGAAAACAGTGAATTTGAACGTTTAGCTTTTCGAGATATGTCTAATTTCCCCTATGATATAAATTGGGATCGTGACGGAAAAGAATTTGATTTTACTTCGTACGCAAAAAGAGTTCCTAAGCGGCTTAGGGATAAAACCGGTGCTTCAGTTGCTGTCGAAGGATTTATGCTTCCGACCGTTGTGGATGAAAATAATAAGGTGACAGAGTTTCTCCTTTTACCTGACCAAATGAGTTGTTGTTTCGGAAAAAGCCCCGAAGCAAATGGTTGGGTAGTGGTAAGTGCTACTAATGGAGTGGAAGTGCTGATGGACCAAATTATTCGAGCAACAGGTACACTAATAGTTGAGGAACGATGGGATGAAGAATTTTTTGTAGGTCTTTATCACTTGGACTGCAAAGAAATCACAGGACCATCCCTGTAAGGAAGAAAACAAAAATAAACGAATTACTTCTTTTTTGCCGGGGCTTTCTTTTTACTCTTTTTGGCTTTTCCGACAGTCACCTTGATCATTGAGTCAGGGTCTTGTACCGATCCATTATCCGAGCTGGAACCGAGTTTGATTTTATCAACAAATTCAATCCCTTCGATCACTTGGCCCCAAACAGTGTATTGTCCGTCAAGAAATGAAGAATTATCAAAACAAATAAAGAACTGACTATTCGCACTATTAGGACTTGAAGATCTTGCCATGGAGCAAGTTCCTTTTACATGTTCACGATCATTAAATTCCTCTTTTAAGTCAGGTAGGTCAGAACCTCCTGTGCCCACTTTATTTTCTTTAAAGTTTTTTGAATTTCCATATTGGACATCACCCGTTTGGGCCATAAAGCCTTCAATGACTCGATGAAAGACAACTCCGTCATATTTACCTTCACTTGCTAATGTTTTAATTCTTTCAACATGCTTAGGTGCATCCTTTTTAAATAATTCAATTACGACTTTTCCGTCCTTGAGTTCAATGATCAAGGTATTTTCAGGGGCAAGTTTTGTTGGTTTTGCTTCAGACATAACAAAGGGAAGCAGGAACACGAGTAGCGCGAAGTACTTCTTCATAGTTTATTGGATTTTGGGTTTATAGTGATTGAGTAAAAGATATTTATACCATCCCAAAACACCCTTAGGGTAAAGAGCGAAATGAGATATTTAAATTATCTCAAACTCATAAAATACCAATATAATGATAAAATAACGAAAATTAAATTAGTTGCGTAATGGGTTGGCCTTTATCCGTTAGCGTGAATGGTCGACGGGTCGGCGAATAGACAATTTCATCAAGAGGTAGTCCAAGAGCAAATGCAATGGTTGCATTGAAGTCAGGAATTTTGACTTTCTGCTCAATTACTTCTCTCCCCTCGTTGTCTGTTTTGCCCCATACTTGACCCCCTTTGATTCCACCACCAGCCAACATGCACGAAAAGGCTTTGGGGTAATGGTCCCGTCCATCATTGACATTAATGTTTGGAGTGCGGCCAAATTCAGTTGCTAGAACAACTAGAGTTTCTTCTAGCATCCCTCGTTGTGATAAATCGTCAAGCAATGCGGATAGAGCCTGATCTAAAATTGCACATTGTTCGGGAGCCCGTGTAAAGTTGTTTTGATGAGTATCCCAACCACCCAACTGAACTTCCACAAACCTGACTTGTCTTTCGACTAATCGGCGGGCAAGCAAGACGCCCTGTCCAAATGCTTCCTCTCCATACGATTCGCGAAGGTACTTTGGCTCTTTGGTTAAATCGAAGGCGGTTAAGTCCCCGCTTTTCATTAATCGAAGTGCGTCATCATACATACTCGCATAAGAGTTTACTTTCGAAGATCCGTATTTTTTTAAAAATCCCTTATCTAATTTTTTAGAAAAAGTTAATCTTTGATCAAATGTATCATCTGTCAAACCGGGATGCATTTTACTATTTCTTAATCCTTCCGATGGATTACCCACGGCTAAAGGTTGGTGTGAGGATGGCAAAAAGCCGGAGAGGGGATGACGACTGCCACCGTTTACCACAACTGCCCCGGGAAGTGTGGGATTGAATCGACCATCTAATTTCGTTACCCAAGCACCCATGGTGGGATGTTTAATGGTGGCTCTTTGTGCATAGCTTGTATGCATGAAATAATTCCCTTGTTCATGAGCCCCCTTTGTGGATGACATCCCGCGGACCACTGCGATCTTTTTTGCATGGTTGGCAAGAAGCGGAAGGTTTTCAGCTAATTGGATATCGTCGGCTTTTGTTTTAATTGCTTTGGTGGGTCCGCCTGTTTCAGTCCCCGGTTTTGGATCGAATGTATCCATGTGAGTCATTCCACCAGACATATAGAGATAGATTACATTCTTCGCCTTAGGAGCATGATTAAGAGGACGGTTTAGCCCTAATCCTGCACCTTTAAGATCACTTGAGGTAGCCCAAGGTAAAATGCTAACCCCTAGAAGCCCCTTGGCGGCGAGGCTCATGAAGCGTCTGCGTTCTAACTCATCAGAAGATTTAAAAAAAGGTTTCATAACAATTTTAATTTGGTGTTTTTTATTGGATGAACGAAAATTGTCGTGTGTTCAGCAATGCCCAGGCAATTCCGTGATAGTCTCGGTTGTTGTAATAAGCTAGTTTAACTTTTTTATCTTTAATAGATTTCAAATATTTTTGTTTCTTTTCGTTACTGATGCTTTTAGGAAGTGGGATTTGAAAAGGTTCTGCTTTCTTGCTTGTTACAAGTTTCAAGGACTCGGCAATTTCATTTTTGGAGGGAAGTCGATTAAGTATAGATAAAAAGAGGACCTTGATTTTACCAGTGGAAGATTCTTCCTTGATGAGATTACGAGACAGCGGAGACAGAGGATTAAAAAGAGTTTTGTAAAAAGCCCCATTTAAAAGAGTAAGGGCTTGGGGGACAGAGGATTCGGAAGACGAATTTTCAATAACTGTTCGATCAGATTGGCCAAATTCCTGTAGGAAATGACCCGGGGGAGCGGGTGTTTCAATTTCGGAGGCCCTTTTTAAATTTCCTGAAAAACCTTTCCACCTTGGGTCGGATGTGCCTTTTGGTGAACTAGCACTCTTGTATAGAGATCGAGAATCAAATTGTGGCCCCATTACAAGTCCAGCGAAGAGGTACCTTTGTTCATTTCTTGCATTTCCATACTCCTTTCTAAGTCGCGAGATTGCTTGCCGGTCGTCTGCTTCATGGGCTTCACTAATTTTAGTTTGAATGTCATTCATTCGATTGTTGATCAGCTTATTTTGCTTTGCCCCTTTTTTGGCCAATGAAACAAATTGTTTCTCATCTAAAGAATTTATTTTCTCCTGATATTCAGCGAATTGTACAAGACGGTCTTCTACGATGGACTGGTCTTGCATCCTTTCATCAACCTCAGGAATCGATAAGGTTACAATAGAATCCCAAAGTTGCTCTGCGCTCATTCGTTTAAGTACAGGAGCTTCAAAATAATATTTGTCTACACTTGTAAGTTCTCGACTAGTGGCTTCCCTCTCAAAGGCTTCCACATTGTGTAGGATTCGTTGGAATTCTTTGAGGTCATAGCTCACACGAACCATTAATGATTCTAGATGAATTAAAAGATCAGGAATGGAAGCTTCAGAGTCGTCTTTAAAATCATCCACTGGTTCTATGATGCCTCTCCCGAAAACCTTTTTCCACATTCGATTGGCAATTACTTTAGTAAAGCGAGGATTTTCAGGAGAAATCATCCATTTTCCATAGGCATGGACAGGGTTCTCTAGTTCAGCATTTAAGTGATCCACAGCAAAAATAGGCTCGGAAGAAACAAAACTTTTTGGTTTTGCATCTTTGTATTGGTAATCGTGAGGAAGAGCGAGTTTACGAGATGTCTGCCTTGCTCCGTATTGAAGTGGTTTCATCATTTCTCCGATTGCTTTACGAAGTGATTGAGCTTCCTTAGATTGAGCTTTCTTCTTTTTGGCTTGGGGTGATAAATTTTGATTGTCTTTTTGGAAAAAGGAACGAATTTCTGCGTACTTCTCCTTGCCCATTCGAGTCTCGATCCCGTAGGTAAAGGAGGCCATTTTATAGTATTCCATCTGCGTCCATTTGTCGAATGGATGGTTGTGGCATTGAGCACAAACCATTTGGGTGCCAAGGAACACTTGGGCAGTGTTGGACATATTATCAAGTGGCATTCCAGTATCACGGAGGTAGTACCCAACCGCGCCGTTTTCCCAAGGGTACCCTTCGGCAGTTATCATGGAGTAGACCATTTCGTCATAGGGAGTATTGGTGTGAATCGTTTCTTTAACCCAGTGGTTGTACAATTGACCCGCTTGGATTTGGTTACCGCCGCGCATCCTAGATTTTAAACGTAGTAAATCGGCCCACCAATTGAACATTTGGCTGTCGTAACCGGGTGATTGAATAAGCTCGTCGATAAGCTGAGCTTTTTTTTGATTTGATTGGTTAGCGAGAAAAGAACTTAACTCATCATAAGAAGGTATCCTTCCGACAACTGATAGGTAGATTCTTCGGGCAAGTATAGCGTCTTCAAGTTTACCAGTAAGTTCTACATTTTGCTTTTTGTAAGTTTTCGATAAAATTTTATCGATTGCTTTTGCCTCCGCTTTGATGGTTGCAGTTGGTAGTGGGTCAGATTCGTTAACTGCCTGCAAAAAATTAGTTTGTAATACAAAAAAAATAATCGGGGTAAAAACAAGTCTTCTCATATCAATATTATAACTACTAGTTTCTTTAAAAGTTTCACGATAAAAGTGATAAAAAAAGAAAACTTTATTTTTTACCTGCCAGTGCACAAGCAATTAGATCAATTAAATTAAATAAGAAATTCGAGACCAATAAATTACCTTAATTTAGTTTATTCAATTGGGGCTTCTATGATTCATCGTTTTTAAATAAATATTAAGAGAGAGCAGGAAAAAAATGGGGATGAATCGATTTTGATAATGGCGATAATCCTAGTGTGTACTAGTTGCTATCTTGGATTGTATTTTCTTTTGGGTAGATTAAAAGTAATGGATTAAAGAAAGAATGAAGTTCCGACCTGCACCATTTAACCCGGATCCATGGACTCGATAATCGACATCTGCGATATTTCCTATGTTAAGAAAGAGTAGGGAACTTTTTCCTAACTCGTGTCCAACCTCGAACCCGAGCAAAGAGTATCCTGGTGTACCATTAATGGGAATCCTAGAGGAATCAGTTTCATCTTTTAAGGAGAGTTTATCAGCATCCGCAACATGAAGAAGGCTGAGTTCCATAAACCAAGGTGATAATGGAGGGTCGTAACGGGTGAGCAATTTTACCTGTGTGGGCATAAGTCGAGTAGTGACACGCTCCGTTTGAATAAATCGCCCCGCTGTCTTGGGGGTGGATGAATCTTGATCATCGTCTACCAGTTTTTCCACTGAACCAAAAAGATCATCGCGAATAAGTTGTTCGACTTGGCTGTACATGGAAGAAAAAGAAAACTCCGACCTCCAGGAAGGATTCCAATTATACCCGAATTCAATTTCGAGTCCTTGAAGATAACCGTCCCCATTTGATTTTATGGTATTTTCTTTGTTAATCGTAGGATGTTCTGGTGAGCGAACTATTAAATCATTGATCCATGTATGGTAGGCCGAAAAGATCCAATCCCAAGAACCTGATTTGCCTCGAATTCCAAGTTCACTTTGTAAAAATGTTTCAGGGTAAAGGTTGACATTCGGACTTTCGTTGACGCTTGTTTCGTCGGTCGAAGTAAGATCGTAAAGACTTGGTGGTCTAAAGCCTTGGGAAAGTCCTGCAAAAAGGAAATTGTGATCCATTACTTCCTGACTGATACGTAATGATCCTATTACTTCTTGGTATTTTTTTGTTTCGGGACCTTGAATTGTGGAAAGATCAGAGTTTTCTAAGTAATAACGATTCAGGTCTGCCTTGATTGCAGAGAAACGAATACCCGGCTCAATTATGAGTCCGAAACTAGTTTCGTAAGTATCATTAAGATAAAATGCATAGCGATGATACACTGCATCAGCTGCTAATGAGCCTTGGCCTAAACCGGCCCCCCGAACTTGATTGGTATCGAATTTATAACCCCCGGATGAAAGTGATTCACGATGCCACTCGGCACCATAAGAAATTCTTCCGCCCCACGGATCATCAGATTCAAAACGTGCAGTAAGACCAAAATCATTCAAATCAAAAAATTGAAAATCCCCGCCTGTTGCATTTCCCGTTGAGTTTCCTTTCATTCGATCTCGCTCTTGTTCGTGCTGATGTAGATTTAGAGTGATTATTCCAGAATCCATCCACCCACCGGAATCCTTCCAAGAGAGACGGCTATAATAAAGTTTTCGTTCCTGATCAAGTTTCCTCCAAATATCGGAACCGGGTGAAAGCCCATTCCACGAGAGTCCGTCAATGGTCTTGTGAGTTCGTGGAACATCGTTCATGAACGACTGTTGAAAGCCTAAGGTGAACTGCATATCCTCTAGAAGCTTACGGGAAACTCGAAATTGAGTGCCGTTCGAATTATAACCAGTATTTACTTGTCTGCCGACATTTCGACCCCCTTCTAAGTCACCAAATGCTCGCTCGGCATGGGAGAGTTGGGCAGACCATTTGGGTGTGGAGATATTACCATTTAATTCGGCGGACCAAGAATGTTCAGCGGAGGAGACTCTACCCATAAAAGATCCGGAATGGTTTAGACCGAATTTACTAAATTCAGGTTCTGATGATAATATATTAACCACTCCCCCGACTGTGTCCGCACCGTACATGATACCGTTGGGCCCGCGAACCAATTCGATCCGATTAACTCCCAGTAAACCTACAGTACTCCAGTACTGGTTGGGCCCTGATCGCATGGCAGAGTGATTGAGTCGTATGCCGTCCACTAAGAGCATATTATGATAACCAGTGAAGCCACGAATATACGGGGATGATTGCCCAAGGGCAGTTTTTTGAACCATTACGGATGGTTGACCAGACAATATTTCTGGCATTGACCTTGCGCGGGCGCTGAGACTGTCAGCATTTAAAATGGTACTAGACCAAGGGGTTGAAGCTAGTGGCTTGGAAAATCCACCTTTTGCAGTTACAATTACCGGAGTTAGTTCATTAGGGGAATCAGATTCAATATTTGCAAAGATTGATAAAGGAAAATAGCAAAAGATAAATAAATGCTTAGGAAGAAACCTTCGATTATTTGATCCGATAGAATTCATTATAAAAGTTTTAAAATACTTGCACCATTAGAATTGAAGGACAAGTCGCAAGATTTTAAGTCCTTAATTTTTAAATTGAATCCAAGGGTTTATCTAAGACTAAAAAAGAATAACCAATGTCTTTGTATGTTCTAAGTCGGATCGTTAGAGAGTTTTCGAATCAAAAAATTCTTGGTTTACCACGCGTACTGCCAGCCCAATGTCCAGGTGGAATCAAGTTCTAGTTGGACACCATTTACTTTTTGATCGAGGGGTGTTTCCCATTCTGCAGCCAAGCGATGGCCTTTGAGTCCACCATCTTGAAAATAGTAATTAAGGCCGAAACCTAATCTGGTTATATCACGCCCTTGCGAAGTAGCTTGATTACCTGGGCTCATGTTTTTTTGCATTGTGGTTAATCCCTTGTGAGCACCGTCGACTTCACCTTGGTTGGAATAATCAAGCTTTGCTGATGCACTAAGGGAATCAGTAATCTTACGAGCTCCCCATAATCCCGCCTCAAATTTGTTACCGAGTGTGTAATCCTGATCATTTTCTCCAATTCGAAGAATCCCTGCAAGTTGTGCCCCGTAAGAATAGTTCTCAGTTTGGGCCAAATAGGTTACTGCAGGATTAAAATCCCAAGTTCCCGAACCTAATTGCATGCCGTAGCCGAGTGTGTTGTTACCCGACTTTTCATCAATGGAACCGGTTGGAAGGCTTAGCCCAATATTGAGATGGATACGACGCCCAGAGTCCCAGCGGGCTAGATCGTAAAGGCCCGCGATTTTCAAATCTCCAATTCCGTTCGACTCCATCTTGCCCATACTTGAAGCCTGCATGGTCATTTCGTTGTCTAAATAGTGGAGCATACACATTAATGTCCACTTGTCAGAAATCGCATGCATCGCACCAAACATGTGCATATCCATGGTCATAGACTTCGGAAGCATCATCTTATTATAGCCATAAGTAGTGTTCGCATCAGATGCACTAATATCATTGGATCCATCGAGTAGCTCCTCCATCTCCATGGTCATGAAGCGATAGGATACCATCCATTCGCCCATGGTGTGCATATGATCTCCCATTACGGAGATGGGAGCGTGGCCATCGGGTCGGGCAGCAGTCCAGGGCTCATTATGAGCAAAGGAAAAGGGGGCATTTAAGAGAATGGTAAGAAAGAAGAGAGAAGTTTTTTTCATAATTATATAAAGTTTAAACAGTTAGAATATAGCGTAAAAAAATCGAATCCGGATGCGTAAGTTTAAATACGTAAATTAGTAGCTTCTTCCGCGATTGTGCGGAAAGACGGGTTCGAAGAAAGAATGACTTACGCTCTGATTCGCGGAGGAGGGAGTTCCGCTGGATCGTAGGTTGATGAGACATACCCGATAGGAGGGTATAATTCCCCAACCATTTTCAGTCCATGGTGAGTAATAATTTCAGATATTTCTGACGCTAATTTTAACTTGTGCGAAAAAAGCTCTGTGGCTGTTAAACCTTTTTTACCTGAATCTGTTTGTTCACTCACAAATTGACAGACGCTACAGGGGAGATCCCCGTTGAATGTCCATTCTACGGATAAACTGATTGATTGGGTTTCCTCATAAAATTCATCGATCATATTCAACCACGCTCCCACTTGAACGATGGCCAATGGCATACCGCTTATTGTGAGTGCTGAAAGAAAAGAAAGGAAATATAGAATTCTTTTAAACATGAATTTGGACTCACCCTTAAAACTTTAAAACCAAGGAATGTTCAAGGATTTTTGATCAGTTACATCAATTTTTTTGAAGATTGAACTCGATAACATTTAAAAGAAGATTCGTTCAATCGTCCAATATATGCCGAAAAGGGCAATAGTGAGTGAACCGGGTATGACAATCCATTGTCTATAATTTGACTGATTTTTAATTTGAGCGGTTAACAAATAAGCAGCAATGAGCAAAGCAAGCTGTCCAAACTCAACGCCTAGGTTAAACCCAAACAATCCAATTAACAGGGAGGTGGGTTCAAGATTGAATCCACTTAATGCACCGGCAAAACCAAGACCATGAATCAGCCCAAAAATAAAAACGATTACTAAGCGATAGGGTTTGTAGCCTGGAAAGAAAATATTTTCCAGAGCGATGACCGCAATACTGGCGGCAATAATTGGTTCCACGATTTGGGGAGATACTGAAATGATACCCAATGTGGCTAGACCCAAGGTAAGGGTGTGAGCCAATGTGAATGCACTCACCTGTAAGATCAGGGGTTTCCATTTTCTGGACAAAAGAAATAAACCGAAGACAAATAAAATATGATCCAGTCCGAGAGGAACAACATGCACAAATCCCTGTCGGAGGAATGAAATGAATGTGCTTTGCGAATCAGCAGTGTCTTTATATTCGAACTTGGATGATTCGGTACTATTACTTTCCTCTCCAGGTCCAAAAAAATTGGTCAAATCTAAAGTAAAGCTGTTTTCTCCGGGAAATAAAACGTTAACCCTTTTTTGTGGTATGCCATTTAGCCGGTTTGTAAATATAATATCATAAGCTGCTGATTCCTTGGCACGAATTTGATAGGATTGGGATTCCGAACTTAACTTTCTGCGAGCGTATCCCCGGATGACAAAGGTATCACTTTCTTCAACGGTGTTTCCCCCGATTTTTTTTTCAAAGTCATACTCAAAGTCAGGTAAAAACCATTCTTTTCCATTAAATCGAATAAGCAAAGCCTCGCTAATTAGGTTTTTTCCTACCAGCAGTAAGTCTTTTTTTTCTTCCGCTGTTAGCTTATTAAAGGCTGGTCCGCTCAGCATGGGAACCTCTTCGGGGTCATCTGCAAAGCTACGGGTATCAATTTCCACGGTGATAACACTGGACCCGTTTTGATCAAAATCACCAATTACGGGAATATCAGGGATCGGATGGCCATTTAATAGGGCAAATGTGGATAGGAGGAGGAAATAAATCGTTACGAGTTTCATCAAGGGGTAGGAAAATCTAGGTTTTAGTATTTCTTGTAAGGTCGTTCAGTAAATTTATTAAAATTGAGTACTTCTTCCTTGTCTATCTTGTAATTGCTCATTGAATGATATTTCTAATACATAACATATTAACAAAATATATTACCCACTATGAAAAAATTATTCTTATTACTCGCCTCTATCGCATTTGCTGGTTCCGTGTTTGCCGGTTGCCCTTCCAAAGCTATTCACGGGAAGGTTGTTGGATTCGATGAAGAGTCAAAAACACTTACAATTACTCAAGGTAAAAAGGAAAAGAAAATCCAAGTAGGTAGCAAAACTGAAATGGTTGGTATTGATTGCCCAACTAAACTCAAAAAAGGTGCCCGCGTAAGCATTGACGGTTGCAACTGTAAAAATAAGACTGCTTCCAAGATTGCTTTGGCAAAAGGAAAAGGAAAGAAAGAAAAGAAGGGATAACTTTAGTTCCTCTCAAATTTAGTAAAAAGCCTTCGAGAAATCGGAGGCTTTTTTTGTGCCTGCTCGAGCAGGTTCTTCTAGACCGATACTTTACGATACAGCAGTTTTGGGATTACACCGTCAACGGGTCCAAACAGCCATGCCAGTCCGAAGCAAATCATTGCAACCACGACCATGGAAGCAGCAATTGAGCAATCGAGCCATCGTGCCAAGAAAAACCCGCCAAGTGAGTAAATGAAAGACAGTGGAATGGTGGAGAATAAAATGGTAGGCATTCGAGAAAAGAAGAAAGAGGCGGTGGTGGAAGGAAAAATCAACATGGCGATAACAAGAATTACTCCGACAGATTCAAAGGCTGCTACAATCGTTATGGCAAGTAGTAGCATTAATCCATAATGTATAACTTTAACTGGCAGTCCTAACGACATGGAAAGCGTTTCATCAAAACTGGTTACTAATAATTGCTTATAAAATACTGATATTATCAAAATGATGGAGACTGTAACTAATGCCATAGTAACTAGTGGTCGAGGGCCGAGTTCAATGGATCCCCAAGTTAAACTTGCCGAAAGGGGAGTGAATCCAATTTCGCCATATAGTAAACATTCTGAATCTATATGAGCATGATTTCCCATTTGGGTAATTAATAAAACTCCAAGGGCAAAAAAGCTGGTAAAAGTTAACCCAAGAGCGGCGTCTGCTTTGAGAGGAGATTTTTTTTGAAGCCATTCGATGCAGAGGCTACAAAGTAAACCCGCGACGCATGCACCTATAAACATAGGCAACAAGTCTTTTGATTGAGTGATGATGAATGCAAGAGCAAGACCAGGGAGAATCCCATGACTGATCGCATCGCCCATTAACGCGAGTTTACGAACAACGATAAATGCCCCAATTAATCCACAAGCAAGGGAAACTAGAAAACCCATCGCCACAATTTTTCCATTCCAAATAAAATCCTCAGTGGATTCCCAGGGTATCCAAAAAGTATCGATAAAATTAAAAGGGGGGAAAAAATCGTTCATTATAAAATTCTGGCAATTTTTTTATCGATATAACCCTTTTCAATATCTTGTTGGCTTGGAATTAATTTTCCATGCGGATCCCTTCTCGGATTGGATAAAATTCGTTCAATTTTGCGGACAGTTGCATCGCCCAAAATGTGCTCAATTTTTTCCGCATCTTCATGAACATGATCCGGGGCATATTGAACTTCGTTGGTTAAATATAGTTCCCAAAGCCGGTGGTTTCGCACAATTCGGCATGCTTCACTCCATCCATCTGGAGTTAAAGAAAGGATCTCTTCATTGGGGAGTGCCTGATTTTCTTTTTGGAGTAAAAATGCGAAATGTTTTTTAACCAGGTTTCGTGCCTCCTTGTGAGCTTCTGGCATATTGATCCTCCTTCTTTTTGCTAGATCACTCAAGGTGATAGTATCTTGGGAGAAGCTATTTTTTTCAAGCTCCTGATAAGCCGCTTTTAAGGTGTTCTCAATGGATATTTTGTGCTCATTTCCCCGTGATCGAAGCCATTTGAAAAGAATACCATTTTCGACATGAAGGAAGAGAGTAAGGATAAAAAGGATTGTTGAAGTGAGGACAATTAATGGTCCTGTTGGTAGCTGATTACCAAGAAAGGACAGATAGGTTCCCGCAACTCCTGCAAAAACTCCTAAACAGGCTGACCATATTAGAAGAGCCTTCATTTTTTGGGTAATAATTGATGCAGTGGCCGCAGGTATAATTAATAAGGCGGAAACAAGAATAACTCCTATCACTTGAAGGGATGTGATTACTGAAAATGCTAATAACATCCAAAGTAAGTACTGAAGCAAATCAACGGGAACCCCAACGGAACGAGCAAAAGCAGGGTCAAAACCCGTTAAGAGCATTTCTTTATAGAGTACGATAGTAATAAAGACGATGAGAAGGCATGAAATTCCCATACCCCAAACATCTGCCGAAGAAAGTCCGGTAATTTGCCCAAATAAGTAATGGTCAATACCCGATTGATTTCCGAATTCCATTTTTTGGATTCGAGTCAGCAGGCAAATCCCGACGGCATAGAATCCCGACAACACTAATCCCAGAGCACTATCCAGTCTTACTTTGGTAGTTTTTTTAATTAAAGAAATAAGAAATACTCCAAGAAAGCCAGCGACCATCGCACCGATTAAAATACTAATTGAATTTTTTGACTGACTCCATAGGAATCCCACCGCAATTCCAGGTAGTACTGCATGGGACAAAGTATCTCCAAAAAGAGATAGCTTTCTAGTGACTATGAAGCCTCCCATTAAACCACATCCAATACCCATGAAAATTATCCCTAAAAGAACAATTTGAACGGAGTAATCAGAGAAAGAAAAAAACCGAATTGTTTTAAGAAAAATGGAGGTATTTTCTGCTATCTGTTCAGCCTTGAGATTGTCGGTTAAAAACAAGAAAAGAAAAACGGCGAAGAAGCGAGAAAGCTTAAAATACCGACCATTCATACTCAAATTCAACATTTGGGAGTAGAGAACATCACAAATGATTAGGGAACAATTTGATCAGAGTTTTGAGAGCCGGCTGCCTGATCCGCAATTTCTGTAAATACTGTTAGTCTTCCACCATAGGTTTTTTGAAGGAGGTCTTTGGTAAATGTTTTTTCTACTTCTCCATGAGCAATCAATCGCATATTGAGGAGAATTAACTGATCAAAATAATCTTTTGCGTTGGAAAGGTCATGATGAACTACAAGTAAAGTTTTCCCCCTATTTTTTAATTCTCTTAAGAGTTCGATAATGGCTTTTTCAGTCACTGCATCAACACCAGCAAAGGGTTCGTCCATTAAATAAAGATCGCTTTCCTGTGCCAGCGCACGGGCAAGGAAGACTCGTTGTTGCTGCCCCCCTGAAAGTTTTCCGATTTGTCGATCTGCAAACGATAACATATTTACTTTTTCAAGACACTCACATGCGATAGAGCGATCTTTTTTACTGACTCGTTTAAACCATCCTACATGTGCGAATCGACCCATTAATACAACATCGAGCACTGATACTGGAAAATCCCAGTCCACAGATTCTCTCTGGGGAACATATCCCACTCTAGTGTATGATTTCTTTCCTTGTTGCCCAAAGATTTTCACCCAACCGCCCCTCGACGGCACAATTCCCATAATGGTCTTTATCAATGTAGACTTACCGGCTCCGTTTGGACCTATTATCCCAACTAACGAACCTTCTTCGATCTCCAAGTCTACTCCATACAAGACTGGTTTACGATGGTAAGAAACGGTTAGGTCATGTACTTCAAGCGGTAGTAGAGGACTGCTCATTTTATTTTCCGAGTTAATGCCTTTACGATAGTGTTTATGTTATGAACCATCATTCCTTCCCAAGTATTAGTCTGATATTGGGTTCCATTTGGACCTGTGGTAAATTCATGCTGTGATCCAAGTGCATCCGAAAATAATTCTCCTCCCACAATTACATTACATTCTTTTGCAATTTCTTCTATCGCTGCTGGATTTACACTGCTTTCAATAAAGATAGCAGGGATTTTATATTTTCGAATCAGGTCTACTAAATTAACCCTGTCCCCCAAACCCGCTTCGCTAGTGGTCGATACTCCTTGTAGGGCAACTACTTCAAGCCCCATGGATCGACCAAAGTATTGAAAAGCATCATGACTTGTCACAATTGTGCGGTGCTCGATGGAAATTTTTTTAATTTCCTCCAAACTCCATAACTCAATTTTCTTAATCTCTTTTAAAAACAGTTCAGCATTTTCTTTAAAAACTACCTGCCCCGAGGGCGCAAATTCTGTAATCATTGTAGTAAATTCATTTACAATAAAAGCCCAGATCTTAGGATCAAACCAGACATGTGGGTCGGGGTGTAGCGTTTTGTAATTATTCTTCTTGGGGAAGATTATTTGTTGATCAGATAAGCAAGAAGTGGCGTTAAACACTGAAATTCCATTTTCTTTACCATGGGCAAGTACTTCAGACAATCTACCTTCGAGCATCATTCCATGATAGATCACTAAGTCCGCTTTGGATAGAGCAAGTATGTCCCTCGAGGTGGGTTTGTATAGATGGGGGTCGACACCCTGACCCATCAGAGGTGTAATTGAGAAATGGTCCCCCGTAATTCGCTTGGCAAGGTCATATAAGTGAGTCGTAGTTACCACAATTCTTGGTTTTGTATTGTTTAATTGGATAACCACTGAGTCGGTCTCAGTTTTCGAACTTTTCCCGCATCCGAAAAGTAAAAAAAGACAGGTCACAATTGAAATTGTAAAAGACCACTTTGGTGAGGACGGAAATTTTGTATGATTGATAGAAATTTTTATTTTGATCAATCAAAGTCTATTGGTCATTTTTCTTGAGTCAATCTGAGAACGAATTCAATGTAACGATATTATGCCTAGTGCGACTGTAGAAAATTATTTAAAAGCTATCTTAAAGCTATCAATGCAATGCGATAGGGGAGAGGTTCCGATGGGAATGATTGCCACTTCGCTTGGGGTTACTCCGGGCACCGCCACTTCGATGATGAAAAACCTACAAAAAGAGAAATGGCTTTCTTATAAATCTCGAAAAGGTGTTACGCTTACCCCATCGGGAAAAAAGATCGGGATGATAATGATTAGGCGACATCGCCTACTAGAAACCTTTTTGGTCGAAACTCTTGGACTAGATTGGAGTGAAATACATGATGAAGCGGAAGAACTCGAACATGCTATTTCGGAGAAAGTCCTGGAGAAGCTCGATATTTTTCTAGGGAAACCTCAGCATGATCCACATGGACACCCGATTCCCACCAAGTCTGGGGTTATTCGAAGGTTACCACAAAAAACCCTTTTAGATTCGCTAGTGGGCAAAAAAATGAAAATTGAATCAATTTTAGATCAGTCTCCTGCCTTTTTGACTTATGCAAAGGAAAAGGGATTAATGCCAGGGAGAATGGTCAAACTTCTTAAAAGAGAAGAAATTGCCGATTCGATTGAGTTACAAGTGGAGAGAATGTCTAGATTTTCCCTTGGGTATAAATCCGCAAAAAAAATATTAGTTTCCGGATAATTCTATTACCCTTAAATTACGGATTAGTTTTAAGGAAAAAAAGAAATTGCACTTATGTCCTTAACGGCACAGATTAGTGCTTTTTTAACCATAAATTCTTTATTTACTTCTTGTATGCCAAGACCCGTAACATTATTTACAGGCCAATGGGCCGACCTTTCTTTGCCAACGCTTGCCGAAAAGGCATCCACCATGGGCTACGATGGCCTTGAATTAGCTTGTTGGGGAGATCATTTTGATGTCGATAAAGCGGCGATTTCCAAAAAATATTGCCAAGAAAGATGGGAAATTCTTGATGACTATAAACTGAACTGCTTTGCGATTTCTAGCCACTTAGTTGGACAAGCGATTTGCGATCCAATTGACGAGCGCCATCAGTCTATTCTTCCTCCAGATGTTTGGGGAGAGGGTGAACCTGAGAAAGTCCGCAAAAGGGCAGCCAAGAAAATGGCAAAAACTGCAAAGGCGTGTCGTAATTTTATCAATGCGAAACCTGGAAGAGGGAAAAAAGATGATTTCCCCGCTGTGGTGAATGGATTTACCGGTTCGAGTATTTGGCATTCTATTTATGCATTCCCGCCTACTGACCAAAATTATTGGGATAAAGGCTTTGAAGATTTTGCCAAACGTTTCGGTCCGATTCTCGAAGAGTTTGATAAGCAAAATGTAAATTTTGCCTTGGAAGTACATCCTACCGAAATCGCTTTTGATATCGCCAGTGCGCAAAGGGCATTAGAAGCAGTCAAGAATCACAAGAGATTTGGCTTTAACTATGATCCTTCTCATCTAGGTTATCAAGGAGTTGATTATGTGAAATTCATCAGAACATTTTCTGATCGAATTTACCATGCCCACATGAAGGATGCATGGTGGGGGCACGGGGATGGCACAGTGGGAGTTTTTGGAGGACACACCACTTTCTGCGACCCTCGTCGTCAATGGGATTTTCGATCAGTCGGTCGAGGAGATGTTAATTTTGAGGAAATTATTGTTGCATTAAATGACATCAAGTATGCAGGTCCACTTTCAATTGAATGGGAGGATGGACGGATGGATCGCTTTCATGGAGCTACAGAATCTTGTGAATTCATAAAGAAATTAGATTTCAAACCAAATGAAATGGCTTTTGATTCTGCTTTTGATAAGAAAAATCAATAACTTTATTCTCTTAAATTTACTAAATAAGTTATGAATAGGAAATTAAAAATGGGAATGGTTGGGGGTGGGCGAGGAGCTTTTATCGGTGGAGTTCATCGGCGAGCGGCAAATCTTGATGGTCAAATTGAATTGGTGGCAGGAGCCTTTTCGTCTGATCCAAAAAAATCAAAGCAATCGGGAAAGGATTTCTTCATTGATTCTTCCAGGACCTATGCAACATACCAAGAAATGGCAGAGAAAGAAGCGTTGCTCCCTGAGGGAGAGCGTATTGATTTTGTAAGCATAGTGGTTCAAAACTATCTACATTTTGATGTTGCGAAAACTTTCCTTAAAGCGGGCTTTAATGTAATTTGTGATAAACCTGTGACTCTTGACCTCGCACAGGCTAGGGAGCTTAAAAAAGTAATCACCAAGTCCAGGAAGGTATTTGCATTAACCCACAATTATACTGGGTATCCAATGGTCAAACTTGCCCGGGATATGGTCAAAAAAGGCAATCTCGGAAAAATCATAAAAGTGGTCTGCGAGTATCCACAGGGTTATGCGATTACTGCTTTAACGGGCGAAAGTAAGGCAATTTCTAATTGGAGAGCCGATCCTAAAATTGCAGGTATTTCTAATTGTATGGGAGATATTGGCACCCACGCCGAAAATTTAGTACATTATATCTCCGGGTTGGAGATTGATTCTTTGTGTGCAGATTTATCTGTAAATATTCCCGGCCGAGTGTTGGACGATGATGGCAATCTACTCGTCCGTTTCAAAGGAGGGGCGCGCGGAATAATTTATGCATCCCAAATTTCAAATGGAGATGAAAATAATTTGAATATTCGTATTTATGGGACAAAGAAATCTTTAGAATGGCATCAGGAACACCCCAATGAATTAATTGTTAAGGATGCCCGTTCGCCTCGAGAAATTTATCGTCGGGGAAATGATTACATAACCGGTTCTGCAGCAGAAAATACAAGAATTCCTTTTGGTCACCCCGAAGGTTTTATTGAGGCCTTTGCCAATGTCTACAATTCCGCTGCTGTTGCCATAAAGGATGAAATTGCGGGGAAATATCCCCGTAAGTCTGGTTACGATTTCCCCGATATTCGAGATGGGATTATTGGGATGGCTTTCATTGAAACAGTCGTAAAAAGTGCCAACTCAAAAGAAAAATGGGTTAAATTCCCATCGATTCCAAAGTAACCTTTTATCTATTTGTTCAATCATACCTAATTATCGTTATGGCTATTAAAATCGGAATAATCGGAGCGGGCGGAATGCTACAATATCATAGTGCTGGTTTTCGTGCCGCCGGTGCAGAAATTGTGGCAATTTGCGATATGAATCAAATGGCCGCCAAAAAAGCAGCTGAAACCTATGATATTCCCCATGTATTTTCGGACTCAGCTGAAATGCTGGAAAAAGTAACTGACCTTGATGCTGTAAGTATAATAACTCCCAATCGTACACATCGGCCATTAGCGTTACAGGTGCTACAGGCCGGAAGGCATGTATTTTGCGAGAAACCTCCCGCGCTAAATGCCTCTGAAGTTTTGCAAATGAAAGAAGCATCGGAGAGTGCAGGTAAGACTTTGATGTTTAATTTTAACAATCGTGCTCGTCCAGAATCCTATGCGCTTCGAAAATACATTGACGCGGGCGAGGTCGGTCAGATTAATTCAGCACAGGCTAAGTGGATTAGAAGAACAGGAATTCCCGGATTTGGTGGATGGTTTACAAACAAGGAACTATCTGGAGGTGGTCCTTTAATTGATTTGTTACATATGGTTGACTTGGCGTTGTATTACATGGATTACCCGACCCCATCTTATGTCCTAGCACAGACTTTCTCTGACTTTATTCAGGATAAGAATTTTAAAGGCCCATGGGGTATCCCCGATGTTGCGGATGGAGTAACAGATGTGGAAAGTGCCTCACATGGTTTTATCAAGTTTACTAGCGGACAAATTCTTTCCTTTCAAGTCTCGTGGGCTGAAATGGTTAAGCGGGAGGAAGTATCGGTGACTTTTCAAGGAAAGAAGGCGGGTGGTATGATCCGCCGATTGTTTGGATCAGATGGTTTGGATGAAACTGCAATCGATGATTGCGAATTATATGTTCAGGAGCATGGCCGTTCGGTCAATCGTTCGATTCAAACCGAGCCTAATGAAGATATGGGGCGTATTCGCTCAGCAGAAAATTTTATACATACGATTACTGGAGAAGAAGATCCTTTAAATACACCAGATCAGGCATTAGCATTAATGAAAATTATAGATGCGACCTATCAATCTGCCCAATCAGGAAAGCCAATTGATATTCTGTAATTTTTCGAAGCACGATGAAGGAGTTTGAATCTTGCCTATTGTCTCAATTTTCTCCAAACTTGAATTTTATATTATGGGTAAACAATACAACAAAATCTTAAAGCGTCGTCGTCGAGCAGCTTATCTGGCCAAACGCAAAGCCGCTTTAAAAGAATTAGTAAGTAAATCGGTTAAAAGTACAAAGACCAAAGCCACTAAGCCTAGAGCTGTTCGTAAAACTGCAGCGGCCAAGAAAGAAAAAGTGGAAGAACCAAAACCTGAACCAGTTGCCGACAAGGCAAATCCTACTGATATCTTGGGTTCTGAGGATGCAAAGCAAACAGCTCCAAAAGAATCAAAGGAAAAAGAAGAACTCCCTCAGGAAGAATCAAAAGACTCAGCAGAGAGCTGAGCCATTATAATTTGATCGTGAGCAAACTTTGCGTTCTGCTCCCATGTTTATTATTCAGTTCGTTTTCTGCTTTTGCTGAAAATGAAATAAGCAGAGTTTCTCTTCAATTTTATAATTCAGAGCAACTCACTCGTATTCCCGAGTATTTCACGGGGAAAGAATACGTTGGTAATCGAATTTATTGTAGATCGAGCGAGGAAAAAGAAGGATTATATTTCTCTTTTACCATAAATAAAAAGCTTAGAGATCTTCCTCCTAAAACAAATATTTTTTTATCTATTATTCGTTTTGGTGGTGCGGAAGTACAACAGTTCAAATTTACTTTACCCATGATTGATAATGGAAAGAGGGAAATTTTATTGGGATTGACAGGAAAGGATTGGGTACGCAAAGAAAATAAACCAATTGCTTGGCAGATTGAATTTAAGAATTCTAAAGATGAATTACTTTTTTTAAAAAAAAGTTTTCTTTGGGATCATGACTAATTTCTTGTTTGTTCTCAATGTCTCCTTGGAAGGAATTAACCAAGCCCAATAAACTATCCCTTCTTGGCTTAAAAGAGACTCTGGAAGGGGGCCAAAGTTTCAGTTGGAATTCAAGTTCCAAGACCTCGTGGATTGGTACATTCGATTCTAAACTGGTCGAGTTAAAATTATTAGACAATGTAATCCACTGGCGAACTTCTTTACAATACCCTGCCACTCAAGAGGAATTACTCGAATATCTTTGGTTGGACAATTCTTATGACGAGGCTGTCAACAATCTTCCTTGGCGAAGTGACCCAGTCCTCGCTCAATGCGTACAATCCCTCCCAGGACTAACCATACTTAATCAACCTTTAGGAGAAATGCTCTTTTACTTTTTACTAAGTTCTGCAAAAAGTATTCCACAGATCAAAGAATTGGGTTTTTTAGTTTGTCAAAAATTTGGCATTCAACTCACTGACGACATTTGGAGCTTTCCGGGTTGGGAAATTTTGTCAGATGTCACGGAGGATGACCTAAGAAGGTTAAAGCTTGGTTATCGTGCAAAATATGTTCATGAAGTTTCAAAGATTCTTAAGAAAGAACCTGGATTTTTACATCGGATTTCTGAGTTGCCTTATCAAAAAGCAAAGAGCGCACTTGTATCTCTACCAGGAGTAGGACCTAAGATTGCTGATTGTGCATTGCTTTTTGGTGCTAAAAAAACCGAAGCATTCCCTGTGGATACTTGGATTACCAAAACCTTGGACAAGCACTATAAACTGGATTCCTTTAATTCGGGGCAAAAGATTGTATTCGCACGATCTCATTTTGGGCAGTTTTGTGGATTGGCCCAGCAATTCCTTTTTTCTGGAGAACGATTGGGACTGATTGACATGGAGAGATAAAACCTTTGTTAAAGGTCTTCATAATTGGATTAATATTCTAATCAAAAGCCACTCATGGATCGGTCTTTTTGTAACCAATAATCTATTGAGGATTTTTATCCTGTAAGGGCTGCACTGGGTACGGCATCTAAAAGTTCCCGTGTGTAGTTAGATTTTGGATTTTCATAGATATCTTGGGCGTTACCACTTTCCATAATTTTTCCATTTTTCATAACAATCATATCATC
>CAWUUU010000050.1:0-10903 GCA_963924995.1 uncultured Opitutales bacterium | reverse complement strand
GGCATGTGGTGCAGGATGAAACAGATGATCGTTTCATTCTCGGAGAGGATTTTAATCGGGGAATTTCTCTGCTTAAGGATTTTGATTTGGTTTACGATATTCTTATTTATGAAAGGCAGTTATCCGCATCGATTGAATTTGTTGATCAACACCCTGAATTGATTTTTGTTCTTGATCATATTGCCAAGCCAAAAATTATTGATGAAATCTTTGAACCATGGGCAACCCAGATGAAAGATCTTTCCAAACGATCCAATGTTTATTGTAAGTTATCTGGAATGGCGACTGAAGCTGACTGGGAAAATTGGAGTGTGGAGGATTTGCATCCTTACATGGAAATCGCATTGGAATGCTTTGGCCCAGGCAGAATCATGTTTGGCTCGGACTGGCCAGTAGCTCGACTTGCCATTGAGTATGCACAATGGGTTGAAATATGCCGTACTTTCATTTCTAAGTTATCAACAGACGAACAGAAGAATATTGAAGGCGGAACTGCAATAAAAGTTTATAAATTGTAAGCCTTATCTCTGGTATATGGGCAAGTAATGATACTTAACAGCCAAAGCAAGAATGGCCAACGTGGTGGAGTACACTTCACCTGCCCCTGCCTCTGAGCCGCTTCCGATCCACGATCCATTATCTCTTTGCATCTCTAATAGAATTGTTTCGACTAATTTTCGGGCATTTTTAGCATAGTCATCTCCTCGTTGGTACATCCCTTGTGCATAATAATAAGTGCCATAGAAGAAAAACTTGCGACTCTTTTCAGGTTTGTGCTCACTGAGCCAATCGGCTGCTCCAAGTACAAAAGGGGATTCGTATTGCCCACAAACCTGCATGGCGAGAAGACCTGCAGCGGATGTAGTATATTCCGCTGCTCCTCCGGGTTGGTAAGAAAAGCCAGATTTCTTATTTGTGGGACTACCATCTTGAGAGAGTTTCGATTTGTAAGAACGCTCTAAATAAGAAATTGCATCTGATATCGCTGAAGAGGATACCTCAAGACCCGCATTTTTAGCCGAGCGTAAAGCCATTAGTTGCCAGACAGAAACTGATAAATCTGCGTCTCTTGCATCCGGGCTATACCTCCAGCCGCCCTGTTGTGCAGGGCTCTTCTTTACTTTTTGTGCTCGTAAAATCAAGTTGATCGCTTTCTGGCATTGATCTTTAATTTTTTTATCGGTGGTCTTATCCACTCCCATCCCAAGCATTTCTGAAAGTGTAAGGGTAACAATTCCATGGCCATACATCCGACCGCCATTTTTATTGCCGAAATAACCCTGCTTGTCCTGATTTTCATCTTGTAAAATAAAGTCCAATGCATTTTTCATTGCCCGTCCAAATTCATTCGGGTGAATCGGTTGGTGCCCAACGGCGGCCATTGCCATAAGGGAAAGTGCTGACATTGCCGTTTGTTTACCTTTATCATGGATCGAGCCATCTTCGTGCTGTTTCTCAAGTATGAAGCGAATTCCTTTTTCAATCGACTCATCAACTTTATCTTTTTTAAAAGGGTTTTCCCAGGCGGGGTTTTCGTTTTGATCCGGAACTTGAGAATTGAGAAAATTCAAATTTAAAATACCTATGATCAAACAAAGAAGGAATTGCACTCGGTGAATCGCAAAAAATAATTTTTGGGTGTTCATTATTTAATTTTACGAGCCTTACTCGCCATTGCCTGAAAATATGCCTCCACTCGATTTCGATAATCGCCCGCTACATTTTCTCGTGGTGCCTCCATTAGATCCTTGGCTAATTTTGGAGGAAGTTTTCCCCACTGCTCAAATTCCTCTCCATTCAACTCGGGAATTTTTTGAAAGCTTAGATCATCTTCTTCCATATAAGCTCCATCATTAGATTGTGGGGAATTCTGAAGATTTAAGGAATTTTGAATGGGTGCTCTAGCTTGTGCCATTGCTTGTGCCTGTACTTTGGATGCTTCGGCAAGTACACGAGCAGCTTCAGTCATTGCTTGTGCAGTTGAATGAGATAGACCGGGATAACCGCTTTGGCTCCCACCTCTACCATTCCCTGGACCATGACCTGGGATTGGTTTGCCTGGTTCTCCCGGTTCTCCTAATTGAGGGTCGCCCTCTTTTCCCGCGATGTCATCAGTGGGTTGTCCATCTCCAGGTACATTGGGATTAAGTTCTTCCTCTTGGGTAAAAGGATTACCTGTTGTATTTAAAGCTTGATCTAGAAAGTCCAAAGTCTGGGCAAGTGCTTGTCCAATTTCGGGAGAGTCCAAGAGAGTTTCTGTCCCCTGGTCATTACTAGATTCATCTCTAGACGAAGGCTCACTTTCTAGTTCAGGTCCATTCTGCGCTAAAGGGGTAGTAGGTGCAGATTTAATTTCAGACGGGTCGGTAATATTGGTTAATGCCATCTCCTCTGCTGAATCAGTCGAAATTGGAGAACTAGTGTTTGAACTTTCCTCGAAATCAGAATCTAAATTGCTTAAAGCGGCAATTTCTTCTTCGAGTGCATTGACGGTATTAGCTAGTGCTTCTCCTGGAGAGGCATTGGACTGTCCCTCTTCCACGAGATCAGAAAAAACAGGATCATCGGGTAAACTTTCAAGAAATTCGTTAGCAGATTGTGCAAGTTCAGTTGCTGCCTCGGCGATTTGTTTTTTTAGCTCGGCGTCTTTTTCAGCTTTACCCAATTCGGTTTGCATCTTTTGAGATTCTTGCTCGGCGTTGCTAGCTGCTTGGTCAAGAGACTGTTGTGATTTTTTGGCTACTTCCGCTTCCTGATCCGCTTTTTGTGCATTTGAAAGAGCAGTTTCTGATTCTAATTTTGCAAGTTGAGCAGATTCTTGAGCCTTGGCATCATTCGGGTCCAGTCCTGCCGTATCAGAAGCTTCTTGGGCGTCATTTTGAGCCAGTTGGGCAAGGTTTTTTGCTTTTTGAGCTTCCTTTGCCAAAGAATCGGCTTTTTGTTTTGCTTCCTTGGCTTGTTGATTCGCCACTTGAGCTTGTTGACTTTGGTTATCCGCTTGTTGTTGTGCTTTTTTTTGATTATTGGAGGCTTTATCCGCATCATTGGCAAATGCTTCGGCTGCTTGTTTCACATCCTGGGCAAATTGATCTGCAGTATCTTTAATTTGGTCTAAACTTGTGTGCTCATCCAATGAGGCTAATGTTTGATCTGCTGTTTCTTCTAAGTTCTCACTAGCTTCTTTGTTATCACTTTTGCTTGCTAATTTTTGAGCTTCCTCCGCTAGGTTTTGTAATTCATTGGAAAGAGCTTTATTTTGTAATGCCTGTGCGGTTTCGGGAATTTCCTTTTCGCTTAAACTTTTTGTTTTTTCGGCAATCTCCATGATTTCTTCGGCTGCTTCTTCATTTTCAAGCCTATCTTCATGACGAGCGGTTCGAGCTAGGTCTTCACTTGAATCAAAAACCTCTTCTGCTATTGATTCTTGTTGATCCATAGCCTTGACGAGTTCTTCCTTAGGTGTTTCCCCGTCATTTTCAAGATCTTTCAACGCCTCGGCAATATCGGCTGCTTTTTTTTCCAATTTGGCGGCAAGTTTAGAAGCTTCTTCCGCTTTTTGATTAGCTTGTTTTGCGGCTGATTGTACTTTCTTTTGTTCCTGTGGATTTGCGAGGATTTGTGCTCGTTCTTCACTTGCCTTGGCAATTTCTTTGCTCTTTTCGGTATTTTTCTTTCGGGCCTCGGTTTCAATTATAGCCTGTTCAAGTTTATTATTGATAAGTTTTTCATCATCTTGTGCATTCTTTGCGAGTGCGAGCAGTTGATCTACGTTTTCTTGTGCTTCTTTCGCTTGTGTATTCGCTGCTTGTGCTTCTTTTTGAGCGGCTTGATTATCGGGTTGAAGCGAGGCATCATTTTTGACTTGCTCTGCATTTTTTTCCTTAAATTGTTGTTCTTCTTTTGCTTGAACCGCTAGTGCATTTGCTTCTGCGGTTTTTTTCCTAGCCTCCTCGGCTTCTTGAGACAGGTCTTTTTCTTTTTGTTCCTGATTAGAAAGTGCTTGCCTGGTTTCATCTAATTTACTTTCGGCAATGGTGGCATCATTCTTTACCTGATCCAAACTTTGGTTAGCCAGTTCGCTTATATCTGCCCCTGTATCTTTTAAGATTTTTTGGACATTACTTAAGGATTTGGCAAGTTCAAGAGCCTGTTCTTTAATAGTTTGAGAAGTATTTGCAGGCTTTGCTTTATCTATAGATTTTTGGGCTACATCCTCTAATTTTTGTTGGATCTCCTTAATTTGATCAGATGCCACTTTAGCTAACGCCTCCTCGCTTTTTTGAGCAGTCTGCTTGATTTGATTTTTAGCCAGGTTTGAGGATTCCTTTGCTACTTGTTCAAGTTGTTTGGCAAGCTCCGCCTTTTTCTTGGCAAACTCTTGGTCGCTATTTTCCAGTTCTTTAGCGATTTGCACCTCCTCGTTTTTAGCTTTCTCGAGAACTTCTTTTACATCTTCTATGGTTTCCTTGGAAATATTAGTGAGTTCTTCTTGCATAGGCTTGTTTTTACTCAGTTCTTTCTCAAGTTCTTTAAGTAGGGCTTCGGGTGGGAGTTTTGCGAGTTCGGCAAGTTTCTCTGCCTGAGCAAATTGTTTTTCTATTTCTTCTTCGATTCCTAATTCCTTCTCTACATTTCTTAACTGTTCACGAGTTTGAGAGGTTTCCTTTTTTATTTCCACATTTTCAAAGTGTTCGGCAATTAATTCAAAGGTCTCAGCTAGTTCTTCCTGTTTGATAACGGTTTTTTCTAGGATCTCTTTCTGTTCTTCTTTCGTTCTTGCTTGTAGTACTTCAGTTAAAGTTTTGCGTACTTCTTGTTTTCTAGTTTGTACTAAGGCAGAAGCATCGTCGGAATCTCTAGCAATTTCTCTTCCTTCTTTATCCAATAAATTTTGAATCCCTGCTTCTTGTTTAAGGGCCCGTGTGAAAGTATCTATGTTTTGTTCCAATAAAATCTGCTTGGCCTCCATTTTCGTAGATTCTTGTCTAGTTTCTGCCACTGATGAGTCGTTTTTATCTTTAATCTCTTCTGCATTTTCTTTTCTCAATCGAGTTTCTTTGGCCAACGCTCGTGCGAGTTCCGCTAGAGTAGGTGCAAGTTCATTAATTATTTTTCTTGCTTGAGAGGCTTCCGGTTTGAGTAAAAGAAGAACCTGTTCAAGTTGTGCAATAATAAGTTCTCCCTCTTGGTCCATTGAGGAAAACGAATGGTCAGACTTGTCTATTCTTTTTTTCATTTCCTTGGAAATATCTTTCACATAAGATTTCCCTTTTAAGTTCTTAAGGATTTCAATGGCTTCTTTTGCGAATTTACCTTTTTGAAGAAAATTGGATGATGGCTCCCAGAAGGACTGGGCCATGGCCCATTGTCTTGATCTTTCTCCGCTTGCAATGGAACCACGATGTGAGCGTTTCTCGAGGTTGGTGAAATACACAGCCTGGTTTGCCGCCTGTAGGATGAGGTGATACATTTCAAGTTTGCGAAATGAGTCTGAAATAAGCAGACAGGTCCTAGCTAGATTATCATTTTCATCTTCAGTTTTGTCTATTGAGTGATTAAATTTCTGTTTCAATTCAATTAAGGCACGAGAGGCTTGCCCGGCATCTTTAACAAAGCCCGCAACCGAATCCTTTTTGAAATGTTCAACTTCTGATCGCATGATCAAGGTTTCAATATTGATCAGAATTTTTTCATTGAGACTGTTTCTTAAAAAATCATTTTTTTCTGACTCTTCCTCAAAATTCTCCCAATCACCACTCAACTCCCCAAGTGAACCCCAGCTATACCCCAAATTATTGAACAGGTTTGTTCGGTGTTGGGAAAATGAGTGGTCTGCATGTTTGACAAGGTCCCTTTTGATTTCTAGATAGGTTCGTTCCACGATATTACTCCATTGATCCACTCGCTGGGCAAAAGCATCTTTTTTCTCGGAGATATGTTCAAGGGATTCGAGTAAATTTCCTTGTTCACGACTTAATTTTTTAATGGAAGATGGAACGCCACTTTTTTGATAACTGAGAACTTTTAAAATTGCATCCCACTGGTGAAGTGCAATCTGCTGTCTTCTTTTCAAAAATGTGGGAGAATGATTCTCATGAGCCATTTTTTTGAGTTCCATTTGCTGCGAGTTGAGTTGATGGAGGTAAGACGCGGCCAAGGTAATCACATGTTGATCTTGAAGGTCCCGATAAATATTTCTTAAATTGCCACTTAACCCCACTGTATTTTGATTTAAATGATGGCTCAGTTTAGTGAGGTCTTTTTTATTTTCCTTTAGATTATTCGATGGATTTTGAATGGATCGAATAATCATCTTTGCTTGTGGCCTTGCCGTTTTTGCCAATTTACCCATGCCTTGAGTAAGCATTGATATTTCTTGTGCATCAGTTCCTTTTGGCATGCTCGTAAGAATTTGTAGGAGTTCCTGAAAAGCAAGATTTTCAATTTCACTGAATTCATTGTTCATTTTCTCGATCGATTCTTTACTTGAATCAAGTAGTTCGTTCTGAGCATTTTTCTCTCGGGTTAATTCTTGAAATTCCTTGGCCATAGACCGATTCTTGTTGGCAACTTCTTCCCAAATTTCCATTCCTCGATTTTTTTGTTTCAAGGTATTGAGAGGGGAGAGATCAAAACTTCGAGATACAAAAGATATTTGAATGGGTTCTGTTTCCGAACTACTACCTTTTAAATCAAAGGCAACTAGTTTGAGAAACCCCTGATCACCAGGTTTTGGCTTAAGAGATAGAAGGTCGATGTCAAATCCAACGGGAAACCGGTTTTTTCCTTTCGGGTTATTATTTCCGGGGATAAGAAATTTTTTCCATTTACCCTTGTTAGTCCGGAAGTGAAATTCTATACGCTCGAGTCCAAGGTCATCTTCCGCCCACGCCTCGAGGCTAAGAATATCTTCAGGTGCTAATAAAAGAGCATTTTCTTGCTCGGGTAACCAACGGATTGATGGGGCAAGATCAATTCGAGTATTAATTTCATAGCGGGGGGATGGTTTTCCTTTCCATCCAATGTGCCGGTCAATGAATTCAATGGCTCGATACGTACCTGATTGGTTAAGGACTAGTGACCCAGTTAGGGATAGACCATTTTCGCTGATAACCAGTGAAATAGAGTCTGCTTTTTTCCCAGTCCAATCGATGAACAGAGAACCGCTTGATACTGGTTGACTAAGAGTGAGTTCAAGTTCTGCACGGGTCCCTTCCCAAGCGGACAGGTGTCCATTTTTTTCCTTTATAGTTTGAGAGGGGAGCTTGGTATACTCAGGGAAATGATAGGTTTTAGAAAAACCAACAATATGGGGTCGAGAAGCTACATCCATATGTTGCCATGCTGTTCGAGGAGACCCGGCTACCCAAACTCGGTAATCAAATGGATTACTCTCCACATTATAGTCCAAAGAAAAACGTTCAACTGTTCGGGTGAACATCGGAAACTTTTTATAATTTTTTGATTCCCTGACTTGAAGTTCTACTTCTCCATACCCTTTATCTCCTACCTTTCCTTTAAGCTCTGCGAGAAAACGAAGAGGTTCATTTTTGGGAGTGACCGTTATATTGTCGTCAGGATTCAACAGAGTAACTTCAATATTAGTCACGGGTGCAATATTTGATCCGGGAAGAAGAGCTCTCTCTATTAATTGTTGGAACTTAGGTCCAAAATCAGTAAATGAAAACAGACCGAGACATAAGACAATCAAGGCAAATGAGGCCTGAAGCCACCTCTTCACTTTTGCGAATGGGAGCAGGCTAATGATATCCAAAGAATGAACCTGCCCAGAAACTTTTTCTTGTACGAGTTTGCGAAACTTTTCGGAGTCGTTGTTTTGACCTTCTTGCGATCCAAGCTCGACAGCTGAAAGAATGTCCTGCTTCATCTCGGGTTTTGTCTGCTCAATCAAGCGGGCGAGTTCGCGATGACTTGGCAAATGGACGAGCATTCTAGCGGAGGTTTTCCAAATGGAAGCAATTACTATGATGTATCCGAAAATTGAAAGCCCGGTTCTTAGATCATCGGGTATTCGTGCCTGAGTCGCAAAGTCGATCAATGCAATTGCAGAGAAGGTAATGCACAGAGTCACAAACCCTGTGCAAAGCCCTCGTAAAAGAATTAAATTTCTTCGACGGACTCGAAAGTCTTCAAGTTTTTTAAGAATGAGAGGGTCAGTTGATACATTCATGGCATGATTCTTAGATTTATAAATTAAAGTAAACCAGCCCGCTTACGGAGAAAAAGTTCAACGGCGAGAAGAAGAAAAATGGGCACGAACCACCAATAACTTTGCCAAAGAGCAAGTTCGGAAGTAACAACTCGACCCGAACTGATCGGTTTGAGAATTTCATTGAGTTGATCAATTTGTTCCTCTGGGAAAAATTGGCCACCAGACAAATCAGCCATTTGCTTGAGTAGTTCCTCATTACAGGTGAGATAACTTTTTTCGCGATTAGGCACTGGTTTAACTTGAAAGCTTGCTTCGATGTTAGATTCAAATTCGTCAATTATTTCGGGGGCACGGAGAGAAATCTGATAATTCCCTTCTTCAAGAGTGGGAGTTTCTCCAAGAAATAAGCCGCTTGTCTCATTTTCAGTTTTTAATGGAATTGTGGCAAAAACTTTTTCATTTTTCCACAACAAGGCATCCACCTCGGGAAACGGTGTCGTCGGAGGCATACCTTCTTTATCCCGTATTCGTGCACGAATAATAGCTTTTTCGCCAGTTGAGAAAGTGTTTCCTCCTACATCGAGAGAAATTCGTTGATCACTTACGGCAAAGGGTTTCTCCATGATCCAAGATATGAATTGATTCCAATATCTTTGGTGGTATTTATCACCAACCTCGTACCGCCATTTCCATGTCTCATCAAAGCCAGCGTAGAACGCTTTGCCTGCCCCGTACTTTTGACCCACTATAAGGGGGGATAGAGACTTACCATTTTGATCTAATTTTGCATAAAGAAAAACTTCAGCACTGGGCAGATTTTCAACTGGTGCAGACCAAGCTGGAGAGGGTAAATGTGCCCAAAGAGCTTGGTTTCTAACGGGTTGAGATTCCAAAATGAGTGCGGGTAACTTGTTTGCCTTTTCGTTGAAACTAAAGCCTTGAGGGGCGAGTCGGGGAGGGCCATTTTTTTTCCATTTGACCGGGAATAAGCTTACGATTGGATGGGTTTTTGGATTGGCATAGGTTCTGAGGACTTGTCTTGGTCCGTCTAGAAAAAGAATTCCGCCACCTCGCTTGTTGACAAATTCTTTAATCCACTCCTGTTGATCAGAAGAAAGTTGCTCGGGTTCTAATTCACCATAAATGATTAGATCGTAGGTGAAGAGATGATTTTTTTCGTTGGGGAAGACATCGCCTTCTTTCCCACTGGCAAGTTCTTTCTTTTCCGACCCCGTGCCGGCCCACACGCAAGTCGTATCCCATCTTTCATCCCGTTCAAATAAATTCTTTAAATATCGGGTCTCCCATCTCGGCCGATCGTCTAATAGGAGAACACGATTTTTTCTTGTTACCGCATCCACAGAAAAAAGTAAGCTGTTATTTTGTAATTCTGCTTCTCCCTCTACTGGTTCTATTTCTACTTTTAATCGCAGAGGGATAGAGTGAAAATTCAAATCACTATTTTCGCCTAATTCATTTAATTTTTGATCGACCAAAGGCTTGGCAGGAAAATCAAAAGTAACTTCTCTTTTTCGCAGATCAAGACCTGTTAAATTACGATCCCAAATAACCAAGTTTTCTGAATCTTTGATTACGAGTCGAAATGGAGTTCCTGGAATTAAATCATCTTTTAAGGAAATCGTTCCTCTGACTCGATCTTCGACAAAAATACTGGGAGGGTTTTGAACATCCAAAATAGCAAGATCGGGGGGTCTCTGATTATTACCAAACCCGACTGTGAAAATTGGTATATTTCGAGCGCCAAGTAATTTCGAAATTTCAAGTGGGGATCCACCCTGATTATGACCTCCGTCACTAAGAAGAACGGCGGCTGCCCTCTGGGCATCATTCTTTTTGGATGTTCTTTCGTCCTCCTCGATTTGAATGGTGGACCTGATTCCAGATGCTAGGTCAGATCTTGGGTCGATTGGTTTGAAATCGAAGGTTGGAATGATAGAAATTGATTCATTTTCCCAAAGAAGGGTTGTTCCGTTGCCGGACATTGTACGGACTTCGAGAAGATGGGTTTGGGCAAGATTGGAAAGAATTCCGGTGTTTTTTTGAGTTAACAAACTGGTCGCCCGATTCCATCGATTCGATTGTTCCAAGGATTTGATTCCACTAAGTATACTTTCATTACCAATGATTAGAAGATCATCAGCGTATCGGTCGAAATTTTCTTGTAATTGAACAGAATATTTCAAAAGTGAACGAGCTAACTTATCCCATGTTTCAGTATTAAAGGAATTTGATTTCTGAAGAGAAGTGAGAAGAGGTTCTTGCTCTTTGTTCATCTTTTCTTTCCATTTTGAAATGGCTACGGAATCTTCATTTGCGGGTGCTGAAAAACGAATACCTGGGATGGGGCGTTCCTGGGTTCCATCGGGTAGCGTCCAGCCAACCGCAACATGATCTTCACCTGATCCTTCTTTATGTAAGACTTCAAAAAAGTATTTTCTTCCCTCAGTAAGTTTAATTTTCGAACTGGTTAAATCTTCTCTCCACCCCTTATGGGCATTTTTCAATTCAATAATCTGTTTTGCATTGGTGGCATTTTCTCCATTGATGTTTAATCGTAGGATTGAATGGTCATCTGAATAAATCCAAAAAGTATAAATTCCTGAGATTGGTGGGATGATAAATCCTTTTAATCTTCTTAAATAGTTATCGCCAACATTTTCCTTACTACTTGCAGAGGAGAGATAAGAAATTTGGTCTGGATTTTGAAAT
>CAWUUU010000049.1:0-8423 GCA_963924995.1 uncultured Opitutales bacterium | reverse complement strand
TGAGCATTGGTGAACTTCATGCCATCTCGGCAGAGCTTATCAAAATGGGGAGTGGGAACTTTCGACTTCTCTCCGCCAAATGCTTTTATGTCCCCATATCCGAGATCATCCGCCAAAATAAAAACAATATTCGGCCGATCTTTGGAGCATAGCAGATGAACCATTATCAGTAAGAACAAGTAAAATGGATTTAAGCTCATAATTTATTTTGCTCGTTTACCCAGAGAAATGGCAAGCCCTTTAAGACTCTTCGGCCACTCGTCAAAGGTAACCGATTTGGCCCCTGTAATCTTAGGTTGGCTAATGCCCTCGACCACATCATCCGTAGGCTGGGCATAAATGAATTGAATATTTTCCTGACCGTAGGTGCCAGACAAGCTGCTGGCATATATTTGTAACTCGACAGCATACTCGGATGGATGTTCTCCAATATTGCTTTCCGATGGAACCCATATCACTCCGGCAACGCTAATAGGAGTGAGGGGACTGACATTCCAATTGTAGGCATAGGTAGGAATGGTATCAGGTAGAACATTATCTCCCCTACCCGCTTCCGGAAATGCAGGTGCCTGAAGATCAAAGGTAGATGAATCGTTTCCCTTCTTCTCACCATGTACAATTTCATTAACGAAACCTTTGACCTCGTCAATATGTTCGGACAGTGCATACCTTGCGACTTCGGTTCCAGGGTATTGAAGAAACAATTCATTCAAACGGGCTTTAAAAATAGGATTCCTCAATGACTTAACTCCCTGAAAAGATGTCCACGATAATGGAGATGCCAACTGTCGGTTCCTTCCACCCCGCCCCGAGGACATGGTCATGAAACCCTGAGGAATATCTGGACGATTGAGTGCCCGAGCAAATTCATAGGCAAACATTGTAACTCCAGTAGTCTCCTTGGAAAAATCTGCTTCCGACCAATAGGTTCTGTACTTACCTCCGCCAGTCTCAAATCGACGTTTTCTTGGAGTGGTGAAGGAACTGGCAGAAGTACGCCTGCGGAACTCCCTAACCAAAGGTAACGCAGCAGGGATTTCGACATCCGGCTTTCGCCGATCATACGGCCATTCACTTGTTAAAAGTGTACTCCCAGTAAGATACCAGACATCACCAATGAGAATGTCTCGCACGGTCCGTTCGAAGCCGTGACTTGATTTGATTTCAAGAACGACCGGTTTTGAAGAAGCCTTGCGGGCAGGAAAAGTTACAGACCATTGCTCTAGATCGTTGGGGGAAACCTTGAGGACTTCACCATCCAAAACAACTGTAACCTCCACTTCCTTGTTGGCATGTCCCCATACCTTGATCGGCTGATCTCTTTGCAGAATGGCACCGTCCCGGTAGTATTCAGCAACCTGAAGAATGGGGTGATTGGGATCCGTGTATTGAGCATACTTTGCTTTCAGAGCCGCGGCTTTTTCAAGATCATCCTCCTCGAATATAAACTTTCCATCGACCACGGCAAAGGGAGTGGCAGGAAGGCCTGCCTGATTGTAGAGGTTGGAATTTTCTGGTACTGCACTGTAGGCATACTGGACTCCAACGGGCTTAGAAACCTTATTGGAAAGAACCAATACGGCATCTCCTTGAATCTGAGCCTCTGCTTCATGCCAGATTCCATCTTCTCCGCAAAGCCGGAAATGATTAAGTTTATCCTCGGGTGTGGGCTTGGCTGGTTCCACAAAAGCATCCGGTTCTTTCCAGTCTTTTGCCATTCCTTTATTTCCCACCATCAGGCCACCGAATAGACTATCCTTTTCAAATGTCACAACCACTGTTTTGCCCTTTACGGCATACCCTTTATAAATCGGTCCTGTGTAAGCAATCTTCTTTCCGTACTGCTTGGTAAGTGCCCAGCGAGCCAGACGCATACCGGGGTGTAATTTATTGTAATAATGGATACCCTGAGGGCGTGCAGAATTAAGATCGGACTGCACGACCATCCCAACATCCTTACGATTCTCCACAAAGAACTTGTGTTGCACCTGCCGAATATCGGCAAAACCGACATTATTGGGATCCGGAGAACCGTATGCCTGCATCTGAGTAAAATAGAACGGCATATCAGGCATATTCCAGGCATCCCGCCAACCCTTGATCAGTGCTTCCATTCGAGATGCATAAATTCGCCCGTCTCCACCGTTACTAGTCCCCTGGCACCAGATGGCTCCACGAATCGCATAAGGAATCACCGGTGCAATCTTGCCGTTAAAAAACTGGGACGGTCCGCGCCACATGCCGGCGATCCCAGGAAGTTTGGGACGTTGAGTCACCTTGCCACCAGCCTCGGCAATCCTTCCAGCGTCGGTTTCCCATAATTTCAAATCTTTGTAGTATGTTGCATAAGCCTCACGCCCGCTTTTCATTAACGGATCCGCATCGTGAATTAGCAATTTATCTTCTTCGAGCTTCGGATGTGCTTCGATCGCCTTGCGTTGGGCAAATGCCTCGATACGGGTATTGCTGTGAGCACTCAGCAAAATTCCGATGGGAACATTAAGTTCCTTGTAAAGCTCATGAGCAAAGGAAAGAGACAAAGCAGAAAATCCACTGGCGGCACTCGCCTTTTTCCATCCACCATCTGAGGTTCCACGCTTTTGAGGGTAAAGAGCAGATACTGTATTGATACTGATTTCGCGGATTGGAACATCCTCTTTGGATGAAACAATTTCCTTGGCAAGGTCACTGCACATACTCTTGCCCGCAGTCCACACCATATTGGACTGTCCGGAAGAGAACCAAACTTCACCCACCAAAACACCGTTAAGCAAAATCACTCCTCCCTTATCATTACTGATTTTCATTTCCCTTTCTTTCCGAGAGGCTTTGAGGGAATCGAGTTTTAACATCCAGTCTCCAAATTCATCAGCTATTATGGTCTTTTTTTGCCCGGCAAACTCAACTGTAATTTTACTTCCCGCTTGATCAAAACCCCAGACCGGTAGTTCCGCCTCCCGTTGCAAGATCATGTTGTCGGTAAAAGGAACCCCTAATTGAAAGGGTTTCTCTTCTGCAAAAAGAAAAAGAGTACTAAAAAAAGATATAGAGTAGTGGATTAGTTGTTTCATAAAAATTGATGATTACTTTTTAATGGGTTGGACTCCGTTGACATAAACGACATTGAAACCGCCATCCTGATTTTCATTTTGAGACCAACCGTCATAAGCATTCTTCGCCAGGTAAAATCGATAGGTTTGTTCTTTCTTCGGCTGAGTTTCATAGGATTGTCCCCCGGGTGGCGGAAGTCCCAAACCTTTCCAAGTACGACTCCAGTAACGAACATATACCAAACTTTCTGAAATCTTTCCTTTCTCGACTTTTTCGATCTTCACCTCGGCCATCTTGCGGTCGTATTCGTAATTCCCTTCGCGTTCGGTACGCGAATAAATCGCCTGCACCTTGCCCACAACGATATGGGTAGCTACTTGTTCCAGTTGTTTCTTCGAGTAGTCTGCTTTTGCTCCCTTGGCGGAAGGCAAGACCAGTAACGAAACCAAAACCAACGACGGTGCCGCCAACAATAAACCTACGACAAATTGGATAAGCCCTTTCATTGATTTAGTTGTGGATGCTCAGGAATTCCTGCAGCGCAAACTCTGATTCTCTGCTGATATAGCCGTGCTTCTCGTACCGCTGGTGGCACTTGATGCAGGAATGCTGACCGGCAGGCGTTTTGGGCTTGAGAAGCTTTCCGTCATTGAGCCGCAGGAAATTAAACTCCCAGTCTGTAACTTTCCCAGTGTTGGCTTTCTTGACCATAACCGTACCAATCTCATCGGGCTTTTCCTGTTTTTTGCTCTTGGAGTATTTCTTCTTAATGAACATTGACCCGATGGGATACACAAACTCCTTGGGGTTTTCTCTGCGGTAATCGATCACCTTCGCATTAGCGAATATGTCCGCCTCGGCCATCGTATGGGGGCTATACAATCCCGGTCGATATGCACAAAGCCCCATCACTGCGGTATCCATCGGGATACGTTTTTTGGTGATCTTCACCATGCCATCAGTTGACACTTTGCCCGCTCCTGTATTGAGACTGGCACAACCTATCAGTATCATGATCAGGCAAAGCGCCAACCCACACATCATAATCTTATTATTCGGTTTCATGGTTTTCATTTTTGGACTTTGTAATGAATCTTGATGCCATATTTGAATCCTCCCTTGACCGCGTTATCCTCCTTGTAGTCTGGTGAATCAGTCTGGTTGTAGGCAACTTCGAGGTTCTCGTCGTCAATCCACTTCACTTCAATATCGGTGGATGACCGCAGGTCTTGTGCTTGACCAGAAGACCGTCGCGTTGATCCTATTTCTCGCTCGCTTTCTGAAGGCTTGCATTGAAGTAAAAGTAACCGACTGCCCTTCCACCGGAGCAGGAGAATTACTTAGCAGGCTTAAGCGTAAATTCCTTAATTGCCAATCCATACTGTGGTGGTTGATCACGCCAGAAAGCCAGGGTATTCTCACCTTTCTCCAGAGAGAGCTCGACCGGTTTTGATACCTGCCAACTGCCCTCAGTGAAAGGCAGATTTAGACTCTCAGTACCATTTTGATTAACTGAAACATTGATATGCTGGTTGTAATTCGCGGTAACCACTCGGGCATTCAACAAGTACTTTCCTGTACGTGGTGCAGTGACAGTGTATTCCATGTGCGACGTTGATCCCTGACTGGGACCAGTCGGGTCCACCTTGGGACTGATCGAATAGTAATTTCGTGCATATTTGTCAGAGATCCGTTCGCACACATTTCCATAGATATCATAAAGACCCAATGGATTAGGTTTCTTTTGTCCAACCGGATGAGACTTCCCCCCTCCATTACCCTTAAACCAGGCATACTCTCCAATCTTAGATTCATCATTACCAAAAAACCACTTGGTCGCTTTTCCAGCACGGCTAGCATATTCCCATTCAGCTTCCGATGGCAACCTTGCATCCGCTCCCGAACGTTCACTCAGCGTCAGGCAGAATTTGCGGGCATCGTCCTCGGATACATTATCCACTGGACAATCGGGAGATTTGGTCGAAAGGCTGGGATTTGATCCCATGATTGATTGAAACTGAGCCTGCGTCACCTCGTACTTACCCAAATAGAATCCCTTGGTCAGCTGAACCTCGTGCTTGGGAACTTCAACGCATTCAAACCGCCCATCCTTTTCACTCTCTCCACCCATCACAAATGCCCCGGGCTTGATATGGACAAATTCCATGGTAACTCCTTCCCCTAGCTTCAACTTTAATTCTTTAGGAGTTTTCTTACCACTTGCGGTAATCGCAGCACGCAGACCCCAGTTCGAATATCGACCATACCCTCCGCTGAGCATACGCTTGCCAGAAGAACAAGCATCCGCATCGCCCTTCCAAGTACCACCCCGCATGATGGTTGTGCCTTTGGGGAAAAATCGGGGAAGGAAAATTTGCATACCTCCATTAAAACTTTTCATAGCCAATACCTCACGGGTATTTCCCTTCGGTTTCAAATAAGCAGCCGAAGGGATTGTGATGGTGCCATTTTTCGCAATTGAAATTTCGCGATCCTTCGGGGACACTGGAGATGCCATGACCTTTTGAGCAACCGTAGGCTCATTAGCCTCCCCCATATCTTCCCCCAAAGCATCAAGGGTAACCGATTTCAATTCCTTAATGATTTCTTTCTGGATGCGAAGTGCGAGAGCGTTCCAAAATTTAGGTTCAATTTTGGAATTTTCACCATAAACTCGTTCCTCGCCCATCACATCTCCAATCCATTGGGCACGCTTAACCTTCAGGTAGGCTTTCGGGTTATTTCGTGCCTGCGAACTGGCAAGAAAATCAACATCCTTATCATACTGAGTGCTGGTCCAGCCTGCTCCCCAGCCACCGCCAAGATTAACACACCAGCCACCAGGCGTCCAATGGGCCAAAGCCGCATGCCCGCGACTCGGGCGAGCCGTAGTTGGAACTCCAAAAGCTCGAAGAATAAAACGGCCAATGAATGCACGGCGACCACAGACTCCACCATTCATTAAAATATTCTGATACTTTTGGAGCTCAGGACGGTCATACTTTACATCGCCCGAACCATATTTCACATCCGACCCGACAATTGCCACATACCGCCAACCAAAATTTTCATTATAAATATGATCGGGGCGATAGTTTCGAAGCATCTCACGCCCCCATGCCAAAGTCTCATCTGGTTCGTCGCCATTCACCACCATACGAAGGTCCCATGTGCTCAGATTTTTAAATGTAGGATCAAGTTCACCGTCCAAGTATGCTTTTTTAAAATGATGATATCTCTTTACTGGATTAACAACAATGACCGCATCTTTATCTTCCATTGGATTGGTTTGAGCAATTGGAACGGAATGCTCCAAAGCGATTGCGAGTGCAAGTCTCATTAGTACTCCCTTGGGAGATTGTTTACAGGATTCTTGAATATCAGAATAAATTTTCATAGCCTGTCCGTAACGGGGCGGCCCATACCCCTTTCGTCCCACCCGCTGAGCCCTAGCTCCATCTGCAATCAGCATTTGCTTCATCAGCTCTGAATCATTGAGCATTTTCTCTAAAAGAGAAAAATAGTCTTTCCCCTGTTGGCCAAATTCAGCAAGAGCGGACGGTGTAGCTTTTCTAAGAATAACAAATTTCACCAATTTGGAATCCAATTTATCACCGGTGAGAAATTCCTTAAGTTTAGAACCCTTTGCCATGGCTTCCGATGGTATTGATTTCTTGAGCTCGTCATGTAGTGCATCGAGTTGCTTTAGATAATGAGCTTCAATTTTTTGGCCCGCTTGGGTAAGCGGAGGAACTTCATCATTAGCCAGGCAAAAGCTTACCAACCCAAGGAATGCCATAATTAGACCGCTGCTTAATGTGTTTTTTATTTTCATGTTTATAGATAAGTTTTATTTCTTATTACTCAATATTTTTACTAGTTATTAAAAGCTTTGGTCGAACCTTGGGGGCATGAATTAATATTAGATCTCAACCAGTTTAATCGCCCGGTTAGCCCGTTTGCAGATCGATCTGTTTGCTTCCGTCCATCAATATGCGTTGCAAGATACCCTCTTCGGTCACCCAAAACAATTGTTCTGTTATGCCGCCCCCATTCTGGGAGATTTTCCAGCATTTCACTGGTACGCCGTTGTTTATGATCGTTTCCTTGCCGATTACCTTGGCGACATAGTCTTTCTTGAGATTCATTTCGTTCGCCTCCAGGGCGAAACCGTATCGGTAGGTTGATCCTTTTATGCGGGGGAGTTGCGTGACGATACGCATGAATGCCATCGTGGTGACGGTTCCCTCGGGGATTTTCATAAATCCGTTTTGAGGACCTAGAATTTTCGCCTGCCCGTCCTTGATGGTGACCTTGTAGGTTGGAAACTGGTCATTTCCTTTGCCTTTGCAATCGATTCTTACGGGTGAAAGATACTTATCTTTAAGACAGACCTGCGTCATGTTCAAACTCATCGGGATAGCTTCGATGCTAAACTGATACTCATCCGTCAAAATGACCCGGTTCCCAGTGAGCTTATTGCGAAAGGTGACAGATCCCATTTCTATCTTTTCCTCGTTCTTGATCAGGGTAATCTTATATCTATGGGTTCCCCAGTCGACCGTTTCCGGATTGAAGTCTGGCAGAAGTTTCGCCTCTGCAAAAATTGAGTTACCCCTGAAAGCTTGGTTCATCTCGATGTATTTCACTTCCGGGAACTCCTTGAGGTTCGGAACGTTCCGCGAAGGGAATTTGGACGCAAAGCCATTGATGATTCGAAGCACGCTTGGGGGAGAAGCTCCTAGTTCTTCGCAATGGCGCTTGGCGAGTTGTTGCAGGGTCTCCCCTTGCTTGGTTTTCCCGTCTGTAAAAATCTCTTTCTTATAGACCACGATGTAACTGACCATGGCCGCGACTTTTTGTTTCGGCTTGTTCTTGGCTTGGAAAACGAGTTTTGCTCCCGCTACTTTCTTGGGAAGTTCTTTTGGGTCGGAAAGGAAAGCATAGGGCTCCTTGTTGGGCCAATTCCAGGTTTTTCCCAGAACGAAATGCCGGACGGGCAGTTTCGGGGCCTTAATCTTTACCGAGGCCTTGGCTTGACTGATGACCTGGATGGCCAGCCCCGGGGTTCGCTCGAGTTTCGAAACAGCCAACAGATGAGTTGAGGTTTGGTAAACCTGGTCGATGCGGATTTTCCATCCGCCGTCGGGAACCGTCAGTTGAACGGAAACGGTCGATTCCTGGGCGTGAGCCAAATTGATTGCTAAGCTGAACGAAGCAAAGGCTAAGATCGTGAATATGGTTTTCATAAGGTTGAGGACGAATTCATTCCTTTTTTCTAAAGTAGGTTTTCAAAAAAGAAATTCCGCCCATGGCGAGCAAGGCATATCCAGCAGTTACGACCGCATCATCATAACCTAGCCCACGATGCG
>CAWUUU010000048.1:0-19707 GCA_963924995.1 uncultured Opitutales bacterium | reverse complement strand
TCAAAGGCCCAATTGACTTTTTCTTCAAGTGAATTGGTCGGACTTTTTAGAATTCGCTGAGCAAAGGCTCGGGATGCTTCCACAAATTGTTCATCATTGAGAGTAACGAGTGCTTGCATCGGAGTATTGGTGCGTTGGCGTTGGAGGGTACATGTTTCGCGACTAGGAGTATCAAAGGCCATAAGTCCAGGGTGTGGTGCTGATCGTTTCCAATAGGTGTACATACTCCTTCGGTATAATTTTGCCCCATTGTCCTGAACAAATCTTCGACCACCATTCAGGGAAACTTCATTCCAAAGACCTGGTGGTTGATAAGGTTTAACCCCAGGACCTCCAAAAGTACGGTTTAAAAGCCCGCCTATAGAGAGGGCATTATCACGAACAAATTCGCCCATCAGACGAAATCGAGGTGCTCGGGCATGGTAGAGGTTGACGGGATCTTGTTTGAGATGAATAGAGCGAGTTTGAGAAGATTGACGGTAGGTCGAGGACATAATCAATTGCTTAATTGCCCGTTTTACATTCCATCCATTTTCGATAAAATCAGCGGCCAGCCAATTGAGGAGATCTGGATGAGTAGGCCAACTACCCTGAGCACCAAAGTCACCGGGGGTTGTTACCAGGGCACTTCCAAATATAGTCTGCCAATGACGATTTACGGTGACCCGAGAAGTAAGGGGATGTTCTTTGTCTGTGAGCCAACGAGCTAATCCCAAACGATTGCGGGGGATTTCTTTCTTCATGGGAGGAAGGAAGGCGGGAGTGTTAGCCAAAATTTCTTTTGATTCATCGGGAGATGAGTATTGCCCGCGCATCAAGACATAAGTCTTCCGGGCTTTATTTGCTGGGTTGTCACCCATTATCATCGAGGTAAGTTTATTTTTCTTCAGGCCTGCGAGTGCTTGTTGTTTTTGATTTCGGACTGCGAGCTTGGACTTGTAGTCCGGGTCATGTCGATCCAGGTAGTATTCAACAAGAAAGTTTCGCTGGGCGGGTTTAAGTGTGCCGGGTTCATCCTTGAGTAGTGGAAGAATAGGATCAACAAAGCCAAGACGATCAATTTCACGAGTAAGAAGAACTCGGGAATAAAGTCTAATTTCATCAATCTCCAATCCGTTTACTGGACCACCATTAAATCGCCGACCAATGCGGAAGGCTTTGGGAGTCCTAATGGTTTTTGAAAGGGAATCATGAGTGACCTCCATTACCTGTTTTTTTCCATTCAGGTAAACTTTGAGCCCGCTGGCTTTACTTTTTCCGTTGTATGTAATTGCCAAGTGATGCCATTGGTTGGCTGGAATTGGTTTTTTGGAAACTGCTTTGATTGCATTCTCCGGGAACTCATTGACAATATGCATTCCCACCCGGCCTCCTTCGAGCCAAACATCATACCCGCGGTGCTTCTCGGATTCGTCCATTTTGCTCAGAATAGCCCCGGATAGATTTTTTGGGGTCTTCAGCCAAACCGACCACGAGAAAGATTGGTTATGCTCAAGATTGCCTACTTCTTTGGATTCAAGGAAACCGCTTTTCTCGATCTTGAAACCGCTTCGTAATTTCCCGACTTCAGTTTGCTTGGCTGCACCATGGAGAATAAAACTTCGCTTAGGATCGGCTAAGTCGCCTGTGCGATTCCCTTCAAATGAATCGAAGGTCAAACCGGTAATCAATCCCGCAGGTTCCGGCATTGTTTTGTAGGGTAGGGTCATTATGGTTTGTACCTCTGCAGGGGAAAGGGCTCGTTTGTAAACGCGTACCTCGTCAATTTCGGTGTCGTTCAAATAAGCTGAGTTAAAACGGCGCCCAATTCGAAAAGGCTTATCCGTTTTAATGGTGTTTTCTTTTAATGTATTTTGAGCAATGACTTTTTCTTGTTTTGCACCGTCGATGTAAATTTCCACGGAATTGGCATTTCGCTTTCCATTGTAAGTGACGCACAAATGAACCCACTTGTTGGGAGTGATAGTTTTTTTCGAAACAATTTTGAGTGCATTATCTGGCCAGGCATGGACAATGTGAGTGCCCACACGGCCCGTATCCATCCACAAATCATAGCCTCGAAACTTATTACCTTCGTTTATTTTTCCAAATACAGCACCGCCAAGTTTATCCACAGAAGTCTTAATCCAGGCACTCATAGAGAAAGATTGGTTGTGTTCAAAATCACCAAAATTTGACAATTCCGCATAGGCATTATTTTCGATTTTGATACCTCCTGAAAACTTGGCCTGTTTGACCAGCTTGGGGGAGAGATGAAGTTTACATGAGGTAGCCCCTTCGATTCCCTGATCGGAAGAATTGTTTTCAAAATTAAGTCGGTCAAAGGGCAGGTGAGCGAGCAAGCCTTCGGGGTCTAAAATTCTAGGGTTTTGCTTTAGCTTTTCATTCGTTTTGAGAGCCCATTCATCAAATGCTTTGATTGATTTCTTCCGTCGACTTTGGAGAGAAGTATTGGCTAGTTCCAAGGATTTTGTTGCAACGGTAAGTTGCTTTTTACGTTCCGGAGTATTGACTTCAATCGTAGGGGCAGTATTTCCACGTCGTGTCTGCATACCCGGATCCGCGTTGTTGTTGTAGAATGCATAGAACTTAAAATATTCCTCCTGGGAAATTGGGTCGTATTTGTGATCGTGGCACTGGGCGCATTCCATGGTAAGTCCCATCCATACATTCCCGGTCGTTTTTACCCGATCGACCACATATTCGACGCGAAATTCTTCGGGTATTACACCGCCTTCGTCCGTGGTGGCATGGTTACGATTGAATCCTGAGGCGATCTTTTGTGAATCAGTTGCATTGGGAAGTAAATCGCCTGCTAGTTGCTCAACGGAGAATTGATCAAATGGCATATTGCTTTTGTAGGCATTAAGAACCCAGTCTCGCCACGGCCACATATCACGTGGGCCATCGTCATGGAATACCGAGGTATCTCCGTAACGGGCGGCATCCATCCATACTAAGGTCATGCGTTCGGCGAAGCCCTCAGATGCGAGTAAACGATCCACTAAGTTCTCGTAGGCCTTATTTGAATGATCTAAAACGAATGTTTGAATTTCTTCGGGGGTAGGGGGAAGCCCGGTAAGGTCAAAATAGAGCCGACGAATCAGGGTTCTTTGATCCGCTTCTGGTGATGGGGTTAAGCCCTGATCATTTAAAGTTTTCAGTATAAATTGATCGATCGGATTACGAACCCACTGGGGAATCGATGATTTAAGAGGAGTCACTTTTTTTATCGGAGTGTAAGCCCAATGACCTTCCCAAGGTGCACCCTGTTCGATCCAAAGTTTAATCGTGTCAATTTCTTTGGAAGTTAATTCCTTTTTAAATTCCGGTGGAGGCATGATTTCTTCAGGATCATCAGAGGTAATTCGATGCCATGCTTCGCTTTCTTCCAAGCTTTTTCGGAAAAAGGCCGTAATTCCATCTCTTTCACGAAATGCTTCCTCTTCTAAATCGAGACGAAGTTTCGCTTTTCTCGATTTTTCGGACGGGCCATGACAGAAATAACATTTACTGGATAATATAGGCCGAATGTCACGATTGAATGACACATTTTTTGCAATTAACCCAATCGGGAGTACTAAAATGATGAGGAGAGCAATAATTCGGAAGAACATAATTTTAAAAATTGTTTGAAATAGAATAAATTAAATGTACCCAATTTATCAATTTTGGACAAAAAAACGATTTTTGTCCAAATAAAAAACCTGTATAAGTTGTTCATGACATTTTTATGATACTTTTACATTCCAGAATCATATTCAGTGTCTAATAGGTCTTTTTTCTTAAAAATTCGTTTAATTTGTAATCTTACCTGAGGAACCTTAATCATCAACAATTTCATAAATATAGAGTCATTATTTATATTTTTTCAAAAAACCTTTTATAATAAAATTAATTTTTTCTGATAACCCCATTGTCACAAAGCCGAAATCAAAGCAGCCCCGATGTTCTTGTTCCATCAAAGGGGAGAGTTCTCTGGTGTATTGTTGAAGCGTATTTTTGCTTGCGGACAACATCGTAAAATAGAATTCTCCTATCTTGGGTACTCCGAAGCACTGCAAGATAATCGTAAAGGAGGAATGATTTATTTGTATCGGGCATGCGATTTCACATTGATTCAAGACCTAAATTTATACATTAGTAAATTAATGAGCGAAACCAGCCAAGAAGAGGAAAAAAGCAAAAAGCCTGAGGAGGAGCCCGAGGAGGAGACTGAGGTGTCCTTTGACGCCGTTGATTTGATGTTACAGGGAGACTTGAAATCTCAGATTAATTATTCAATGATCAAAGGAATTGCCGATGCATTAGACGATAAAGCTAAAATTTTAATTGAGGCCGAAGTATCTTATGAACCTCAGGAAGAGGAGACTTTCGCGGAAGTGGCGATGCCCGAGATTGAAGCGATGGCACAGGCAATCACGCAGGGTTGCGTGAATTTTTCTAAAATCCGCTTCTGGGAGGCTTGTGAAACTGCGGAAGTGGCGTGGGAGGAGACAAAAGATGCGGATGGAAAAGTGGTGAGCAAGGTACCCTTTGGAGATCCCTTGGAAAAACCCCGCGAAGGAAACCGGATCTTAGCCAATTTAAAACAAATCGCCACTTGGTTGGAAGAAGTTCATTCTTTGCACGAGAAGAACGGGATGGGATGGGTGTCTCCGTACGGTTGTCCGGAGGATGGGCAACAGGCATACGATAATCGAGCGAATTGTATCAATGATTTATCTCACATCATCGAGTCGATCGAGAAGAACTTTGACGCCTAAGAAAGCCTTTACTCCCTCTTGGTTGTATAAACCCGAGGCACTCGCTTGGTGATCGAACAAAGCAGTTCCCATGGAATGGTTTCTGAGTGAGTGGCTAGTTGGGAAAGTAAAATTTCCTGATCCCCTTGTTTTCCGATTAGGGTAACGATTTGCCCGAGAGGAATTTCGTGCGGTGCATCGGTTAAATCGATTAAAGTTTGATCCATGGTGACCCTTCCCACTAAGGGGTAGGCTCGACCATCGATAAGCCCGGATGCTCGATTCCCACAGGCGAGGGGGATTGCATCACCATACCCCGCACTTATAATGCCGATTCTTGAGTCCCTTTTAAGGGTGAATTGTCGACCATAGCTTAGGCTTGTGCCCGCAGGGAGCTCTTTAATCATGGCCAGTTTGGCATGAAAGGAAAGGACAGGTTCCACCCGAAGGTCTGCCAAAATACTCCCTTGGGGTGGGGAGACTCCGAATTGAAGAAGGCCGATTCGAACTGCGTTGAAAATTGCTTTTCGGTCAAACGAGCGAAGGGAGGAAGAATTATCCGCATGCACAAGAAAGTCGGGTTGTTTGTGAATTGCGGTTTTTTCTAGGATGGCCAAAAAACGGTTTCTTTGTTCCTCGGTAAAGGAGAGATCGGAAGGTTGTGCAAAATGAGTCAGGGCTCCACAAAGTTTAATTTCTTTGGATTTTTTGATATCCTCGATAAGTGCAGGTGCATCTTTCCACCAAATTCCAGTCCGCCCCATACCCGAATCAATTTTTAAATGAGCGGAAATCGGTTTTTGATGCTTTTGAGAAAGGATACGAAAGCGATCGAGTTCAGATTGAGAGGAGAGGGTCGGTATTAGGTCAAACTCGATCAATGCTTCATCTTCCTCTTCGAGCAGAGGGCCCAAGATAAGTATGGGCCAACCGGAACCCATTTCCCTGATTTCTGAGGCTTCTTTGACATTTGCCACCGCAAATAAATCCACTCCACTCTGCATTAGTCGAGCTGCAGTGGGGTGAATCCCGTGTCCATAGGCATCCGCTTTTACCACCGATACATATCGAACGCTAGAAGGTAAAGAATCCCTAATAAGCCGTAAGTTTCTCTCGAGGGCAGCTAAGTTTATCTCAGCCCAGCAACGTTGAGTCATCATTCTTTCAGTCTATTCATCCGGAGAAAGAAATTTTATGGAGGGAATCCATTTCTTGAATTCTGGTGGGCGGGGCGAATAAACTTCAAGTTCTTTTTTAGGTTCTGACACGGCGAGCAAGTCAGCTAATCCATTAATTTTATTCAAATGATATTCGAGAATGTACTCTGGAGCGATTGATGGTGCATTTTTTCGTAAATCTTTAAGATGTAAACTGGAAGGAAAATTTTGAAAGGCTTCCTCACTTTCAAAAATCTCTTTCGTTCCAATGTTTTTTTGATCAGGTGAGGAACGAACGATTCGCCAACCCATCCGGAAGGGAGCCTGGATGAAAAGGGGAGGTTCCTCCACCATTTGGCAAGCGAGGTCTAGGGCGTTGTAGGAAAACAGTTTGAGCCTGCCATCCTTTTCCCATTGAGCGGTTTTAATGAAAGCTAAGGCGAGGCGAAGCCCAAGGGTGGAACCCGGACCAGCACAGAAGAAAATACTATCGATTTCAGCAATTTTAATTTCTAATTCTTGAGTCAATTGTGCCACTGTTTGAAAAACTCCATTGAGTGGTGGGTTAGGGGAGTCAATTATTTTTCTCCATCCATTCTCATCGGCAATACCTGCTTGTACGCAAGAAGAGGATACATCAAGTACAAGAGGGTATGAAAGCGAGGTATTTGTTTTTTCCGATCCCATATCCTCAGAGTTTTATTACGAGTGGAAAGAGAGGCTTGTTAATTTAATAACGACGACGAAGGTTCGTGGGTGAAATTCCAAGTTCTTCCCGATATTTTGCGACGGTTCGGCGAGCCAGCTTAATCTCTTTTTCTGCTAGTAAATCGACAATCTTTCGATCGCTCAACGGTTTACTGGCATCCTCCTGTTCAATGATGGAAGCAATGATCTCTTTGACACTTGTATTTGAAACCGTATCGCCATCCTTTCCCGAATATCCGGGGGTGAAAAAATATTTAAGCGGTAAAGTGCCATGCGGAGTTTTGATGAATTTGTTGGCAATTGCCCGAGATACAGTCGTCTCATGCACTTCAATTGAATCGGCTACTTCAGACATGGTCATGGGGCGAAGCTTGGAGGAACCTTTCTCAAAAAAGCCGGTTTGCCTCTCTATGATTTTCCGCGTGATTCGCTCGATGGTATTTTGCCTCTGGTCAATCGAACTAATGAGAAATTTACCGGCACGCATTTGGTTGCGAACATATTCTTTTTCCTTGCTGGATAAAACACCCTTGGCAATGAGTTCTTTGTAAGTCCGGTTGATTTTTAAACGGGGAATAAAGTCATTGTTAAGGGTAATGATCCATTCATCCCCGACCTTTTCCACAGTAGCATCCGCCGAGATCGATTGATTATTATCTTCCGAGAATCGTTTGCCGGGTGCCGGATCGAGTTCACCAATTTTTTCAATTGCTTCGTGAATTACTTGAGTGGATTGAGATAATTTTCGAGAAAGTTCGGGGACCCGCCGTCTGACCAGCAAGGGGAAATAATCTTTAACAATAATATATTGATCAGTTTCCTCCCATCCTAGGAAATCCATTTGCTTAAGAAGGCAGTCCTGTAAATTAATTGAGGCAATTCCCACTGGTTCGAAGGTTTGCAGAGTGGCGAGGGCTTCCTGTAAGTCGGCGAGGGGAATCGCAGAAATGAGGGCAATATCAGAGAGGTTAGAGTTGAGAAATCCATTTTCATCCAAGCTCCCAATCAGATACTCAGCAGCATCTCGCACGCCCTGATTAATTTCAGTTAATTTTAACTGATCAATGAGGTGTTCTTGTAGTGATGTTTCAGAGGTTAGAGAATCAAAGAAAAATTTTCTTTGATCCTGCGCATCTGTGTTTCCGAGTTTAGCCTCGCCCTCAAATTCGTTTTCAAAATGTTCCCTCAGGTCCTCTTCCATTTCTTTGAGAATTGCAAATTCATCAGAGAAATCGAGGTCCTGTATTTCATCCTGTATTTCAGAGTCCTGATCTTTTTCAGAGTCTTTTACTTCTGTCTCAGATATTGGATCATCGGCGAATTCATCAACCTTTTCACTTTCCACCTCATGTTCATCGACTGATGGGTCGATTTCTTCTGCATCCAGGCTTTCGTCGTTGTTACCTAATTCCTCAAGAAGCGGATTGGTTTGTAGTTCCTCTAAGATCGCCGATCTAAGTTCTAATGCGGGGACTTGTAAGATTTTAAGGGATTGTCGTAATTGCGGAGCAAGAACTAAGTTCTGAGTTTGTTTCTGAACTTGACGAAGACCCTGTGACTGCATGGCCATAGTGAGATTCAGTTTTTAATTATCGGCAAACCGGGTCTCCCCACGATGCCATCGAAGAGCAGCGTTTTCCCCATCTTCACCAAACACATCATAAATATAAGCCGCTAATTTTTCATTGGTGGGCCCATATCCTTCTCCATAAATAAAGTTTTCGAGCTCGGTGAGCATTTCTTCGGATGATTGATACCGTTCATCTCTTGCCCGCTTCAGGGAAGTTTGGAGGATATGATCAAGTCGTTCGTCAATGTCAGGACGAATATCCTTAAAGTTTGGAATTTTCATTTCCAAAATATTTCGAATTGTATCCTCTGACTCATAAGCCTCAAACAGATTATACCCAAGCAAAAGTTCGGACATGACAATGCCACAACAAAAAAGATCAGCACGATTATCCGTGACTTCGCAACGTGCCTGTTCGGGGGAGAGATATTCGTCTTTCCCCGCTATCACATCACCTTCTTTATTGTACATCAAATCTAAGGCCTTCGCGATTCCAAAATCAGTGAGTTTAACATCCCCTTCCTGGGCGATCATAATATTTTTGGGATTCACATCGCGGTGGACAATCCCAAGTAAACGACCCTGTGAGTCTTTCTTTCGATGTGCATACCCTAATCCCCGACAAATTCGAGAAACAATGAAAACGGCGAGGTCGGCAGGAATATATTGTTCAGTTTCGACATGACGGTCTAGGAATTCCTCTAAGTTACACCCAGTCACAAACTCCATGGTCATGAAATACTGTTCACCAATTTTACCTAAATGGTAAGTTTGAACAATATTGGTATGAATTAAGTCAGCGACCAATTTTGCCTCCCCCATGAAATTATTTCTAAACTCTTCGATGGCTGAGTATTCTTCTCGAATAAGTTTGATAGCGACGACTTTTCGAAAGCCACCAATCCCTTTCTGAGTAGCCTCGTAGACGAGTCCCATCCCACCTTCAGCGATTTTACGAGTCAGTTCGTAATGTACTTCGTTAAATATATGTTTCATTTATGCCAATATTCTAACTATTAAAATCTATCCTTGGTCTTTTCAAGGAAATACTTAACTAAATCGAGGCAAATGTTATATTTGGCATAATTTCCGCTGCAATATGCTTGATTTGACATAAATGATCTGAATGTTAGTTTAAATCTATGATTACTTTAACTTTGGAAGCAGCAAAAGAAATCCAGCGAATGTCAAAAGATGCGGATTCAGGTAAATTGCTTCGTATTTTTATCGAACCCGGCGGATGTTCAGGGTTTGAATACGGAATGTCAATGGATCAACCTAAACCATCCGATCAACTTGGCGACAGTCAAGGAGTTGAATTTGCGGTGGATGGAGACAGTTTGGAATATTTATCTGGTACTGAAATCCACTTTGACGACGGGTTGAGTGGCAAAGGGTTTGAGATTAGAAATCCAAATGCTCAAACAACCTGTGGGTGTGGGAAATCTTTCAGTTGAGATCTATTTGTCCCAGTAAATTATTTTTGTTAATAGTTACTTTTTTTCTATGTATTTCATGCATGGGAATGAAGAAGGTTGGGCCTGTACGCATGGAGTTAGTAGTCGAGCAAAGCGGGATAGTCCCCGGCGAAGACTTTTGGGTAGGTTGGCACATTGTTAGAGAAAAAGGCTGGCATACTTATTGGAAGCATCCCGGAGATGTGGGAGTTCCTCCCTCTTTGGACTGGTCATTACCAGAAGGATTTTCGAACGGAGAACTTCTTTTTTGTTCACCAGAGAAGGTTAAAATGGCCAGTATTCGCGCAAATGGGAATTATGGGGAAACGCTGTTTTTGACCAAAATTAAAGTCCCTGATTCAATCAAGGTTGGGGAATTGATCACTTTGAACGCCAAGGCATCCTGGTTGGCCTGTTCCCGTCAGTGCGTCCCTGGATTTACCAATCTAAGCATAGAAGTCGAGGTGGTCGATTCGAGGGAATATGGCCCAGCATGGCACCCTAAATTTGAAGAGTTTCGTAAATCGTTAGTTTCATCTTTACCAAAAGAATGGGAGGTCTCAGCAATCGATAAAGGTAAATTCATCGAGTTACAGTTAAGAAATAAGAATGGTAATGAGTTAACAAAAAGTCGCCCGATCTTTTTTTGCTCTAATCGTTTAATTCGCTCCAATGGTAACCAACTTTTTAAACAAGAGGAAGATTCCATTCAATTGCGCTTGGAACGTTCTGCTTGGGCAAAGAAAAATGAACAATTTTTATCCGGTCTTATTTTTCAAAAAAATGGATGGGGTGATGGAGTGGAAAGCAAATATTTTACTATCAATGTGCCCTTGGGTAGTTTATGATAAACAAATTGTTTTACTTTTTGAATTGAAATTTTTTCAGTTTAGACAACTTTAAGAATTATGAATATAAAAGCACACTTTCTCAGTCTTACGGTTTTGGGCTGGATTTTATTATATCCTACATCAATTTTAGATGCTCAGGATTTGCCTGGTACTTCTCTTCCTGGTTCTTCAACCACAATTCCTGCTCCAGGATTGGAAGCTAAACCTGACGAGGCAGAGAAGAAAAAGTTAGACCCCGCAATGGTAAAAGAAATTAAAGATGTGGTGAAAAGTAACATTTTTGCAGTGTCCAAAAGAAATATAAATATGGCATTGAGCACGATACATCCTGAATCTCCGACTGTAGAGAGTTCCAAGGATATGATGACTTACATATTTGCCAGGTTACAGTTAAAGTATACCATTCAGCAGTTAGAGGTGAAGGACATTGATGGAGATGAGGCCACAGTTGAAGTGTTACAGGTTACCCAGAAGCTTTCCGGTAATGCCGCTTTTCGGGATAATCGAGTTAAGATGTTACACACCATGAAGAGAGATGGTAAAAAATGGAAGATGTACAGCTCCGAAGCCTTATTGATCGAGTATCTTAAATATTAATTGAAGAGCACTGTGTTGGAATTACATCTCTTTTAATGTTTCAATTCCTAATATATTCATACCGATTTCTAGGATACATAATGTCCGAGCACAGAGTATTAGCCTGAGGGATTTAATTTCCTCATTCTCAACCATAACCTTACTTTGATTGTAGAAAGAACTGAATTCCGTGGCGAGTTCGTATAGATAGCCGCCTAGGTGATGTGGTTTTAATTCCTTGGCCGTTTGCTTAATCACGCTTGGGAAAAAGAGAAATTTTCGCACGAGTTTCCTTTCTGAATCTGTCTCTGGTAAGTAAGTGGAGAAAGGAATTTGACTGGGTTCAAGTTGAACTTTTCGAAAAATACTATGGATTCGGGCAACCGCATATTGGAGGTAAGGTGCAGTATTTCCTTGCATCGCTAACATTTTTTCCCAGGAAAAAACATAATCCAATGTACGATCTTGGGATAAATCAGCATAACGCACTGCACCTAGACCAATTATTTTAGAACGCTTATTTACTTCTTCTGTTGGTAAGTCTGGTTTTTTCTCCAAAACCATTTTTTTAGCCCTAGCGATCGCCTCGTTGAGGAGGTCGATGAGTTTGATAGGTTGCCCATCCCGAGTTTTGATTGCTTTATTATCATCTCCCAAAATAGTTCCAAACCAAACATGATTCAGAGAAGGACACTCTTTATTTTCGGCCGAATACCATTTTTTTACGGTGAGAAAGAGTTGTTCAAAATGATCTCTTTGCCGACTATCTGTCACATAAATAATTTGATCGGATTTCCATTCGCTCTTTCTAAAGTCAACCGTAGCCAAGTCAGTGGTGGCATAATTACTCGCTCCATCGGATTTTCGGATAATGAAAGGTTGCTTGGCAAATCTTTTATGCTCGGGGTGAAAGACGACTAATGCCCCTTCACTCTCGTTGCAGATTTTATGGGTAAGCAGCTGTTCATAAACGGGATCAATTTTGTCTTTGTAGAAACTTTCTCCATGTGAATAATCAAATTGCACTCCGAGCATATCATAAATCGAGAGAAATGAATTCATGCTTATTTCTCTGATTTTTTCCCAAAGCACCAGGTTTTCCGAATCTCCATTTTGTAACTTTACTAATTCCTCCCGTGCTTGAATGAGGTTCTTCTCTTCTTCTTTGATCCATGAGTTTCCTTGTCGATAAAGATTTTCCAGCTTTGCAATCGGGTCAGGACCGAGGTCGTCAAGTGAGACTTTTTCTCTTTTGATTGCATAGAGTAGAATGCCAAATTGAGTACCCCAGTCGCCCAGGTGATTATCGCGTATTACCTTATGTCCAAGGAACTCAAGTAGACGGGACAAACTTTCACCAATAATCGTTGAGCGGATATGCCCCACATGCATCTGCTTGGCGGTGTTGGGAGAGGAGAAGTCGACCACCACTTTTTGAGGTTTTTCAGTTTGCGCGGCTTTTTGGATTGATTCTGTATCGGCAAACTTTTCAATCCATTTAAGAAAGTAAGACGATGAAAGCTTGAAATTGATAAATCCAGGACCAGCGATACTAGTTTCCCAAAGATCAGTTTCAGGGAGAGCATCAATCAAGGTCTGAGCTAGCTCACGAGGATTGAGGTTGGCTTTTTTGGCAAATGGGAGCACGCCATTTGCCTGGAAATCGCCAAACCTTTCATCTGCTGAACGTACTTGAGGTTCAAAGTCTTCACCAAATAGGTCACTCTTAGTGGTCACTGAGCGAATTACTCGTTCAATTTCTTCTCCAGAATCAAATTCAATAAACATGGTGCGTAATCCAAGCATATTAATAGAAAGGGTCAAGTACCACTTAGAATAAAAGACTCGACTTATTTGTACTAATTAACTATAAAACAATCTTAGCCCTCTACACCACCCCCCCAACATCGCGAAAGGATAATCTTCATGCCTAAAGCCATAAGCTCCAAAAATAGCACTCCATCGTTTTCATATTTAATCGAGAAAAAAAGAGATGGGGGCGAGTATACTGATGATGAAGTTCGTTTTCTCGTTGATTCGATTCTAGATGAAGAAATGCCTCAGTATCAACAAGCTGCGTGGGTAATGGCAGTTTACTTTCAAGGAATGTCTGCACAGGAAACCGCTTATTTTACTGATGAAATGATGCTTTCCGGTGAGGTGATTGAAATGGGCGATGTCTCCCGCCCCAAAATTGAAAAATATTCCACTGGTGGAGTTGGTGATAAAACAACCCTTGTTCTTGGACCATTAGCGGCTGCAGCAGGTGTGGCGATGCCCTTAATGAATGGGGATGATGAAGAATTTTTGACTTCAAATTGCGAAAAACTTTCTGCAATACCCAAAATAAACACTAAAATTGGCTTGGAAGATTTTGCCACCCAGGTTCGTAAGGTTGGATGTTCCTTTGCTGAGCGCAATGATGAGATTTCTCCGGTTGAAGGAATTCTGTACAAGTTACGACAAACCATTGGTGCAATTCCCTCTATTCCTTTTATCACAGCAGGTACTTTAAGTCGTAAACTAGCAGCAGGTGCAGAAGGAGTGGTAGTTGATGTTAAATGGGGTAAAGGTTCATTCATTAAAACCGCAGATGATGCCAAACAACTTGCACGTTCTCTTACTCGTGTTGGCAGAACACTTAAAAGAAGATGCGTGGCATTAGTGACTGATGTCAACCAACCCCTTGGTTCATGTGTGGGTGCTTCTCTTGAATTGAAAGAAGCTATTGATTTACTTAAGGGTGAAGGACCTGAAGACTTGCAGGAATTAGTGATGAAATTGGGAATGGAAATTGTCCGTCTTGCTGGAGTGGCTGGATCGACTCTTTCGGCCAAGCAGACAGTTCGTAAGCACCTTGAAGATGGTACAGCCTTAGAGAAATTTAAAGAAATTATTGAATATCAGGGTGGAGATAGTAGTGTGATTGATAATCCTGAAAAGTTACCTTTAGCCAAGCACACGAAGAAATTACCTGCCCAAAAACGTGGCTATGTTCATACGATTGATGCAGGTCAACTTGCTCGTGGCGTTCAAATCTTGGCCCATGGTGACGGACAGAAATTCGATCCTGCAGCAGGTGTTGCTGAGCTTTGCAAAGTCGGCACGCAAATGAAGCAGGGTGAACCTTTGATGATTATTCATTACAACGACGAGAAACGTTTGGGATTGGCGATGGAATATTTTAAAGCCGCTTATCGTTTAGCGCCCAAAAGACCTAATCCAGCACCGCTTGTAGTTGAGCGAGTGGCTTAAGGTTTTACTCTTCAATTTATCTTTAAGGATGCCTCTTGAAAAGGAGGCATCCTTTTTTATTAATTCACACGCCCTAAGTAGGATCGATCGCTGGTACTGATTTTAATCACATCGTCCTTTTTTATAAAAAGTGGAACCTGAATGGAGATTCCTGAGGAAATCGTAACTGGTTTAAGTACATTACCTGCAGTATCTCCCCTTAATGCATCGGGCGCCACAATTACAGTAGCTTCCACAGATGCAGGGAGTTCAAGTCGGGTTGCTTTTCCATCAATGAGTAAAATATCGTAGGTATTTCCCTCAACGAGAAAATTATCATCCTCTCCGATTATCTCGCTGGGCAAGACCGTGTCCTCATAGCTTTCAAGATCCATGAAGTGGTGTCCTTCAGTATCTTTATAACTAAATTCGAGCTTTTGCGTGGTGGTGTGCATAAATTCGACATTATCAGTGGAGCGAAACTTGGTGGTTGTAGTGGAACCGCTTAGTAAATTTCGTAGGGTTGTTTGCACAAAGCCAGCCTGTCTACCCTGCGTGCGGTGGAGCATTTCTAATACTAAGTGCGGAGCGCCTTGGTAGTCCATTACCCGACCTTTTCGAATTTCTGTTGGTGAAGCCATGTTAATTTCTTTTTCTTGTAGTATTGCGTAAAGAATACCATGGGTAGTAGATTCCTTAACTAATGCCAATCTTATGTTTTCAAAACTTAAATTTTTATGAGTAGTCAAAATTCAACCCTCGAAATGATTTCTTGGAATGTAAACGGTCTTCGGGCTTGTCGTAAAAAAACTTTTGATGAGTTTGTCGCCAAGAAAAATCCTGACCTGCTCTGCCTTCAAGAAGTTAAATTAAACTCGGAAGTGATCCCGGAGGATGACTTTGGTTATCCATACAGGCATTATCACCTCGCTGAAAAAAAAGGGTACTCGGGAACGGCGATTTTTTCCAAAACTGAACCGCTTTCAATTCGTGAAGATTTTCCGGATGGCCAACATGTTGGCGAGGGGCGAACAATCACCTTTGAATTTGAAGGCTTCTTTTTGGTCAATGTATATGTACCTAATTCCAAAGGTGATCTGTCCCGTTTACCCCATCGATACGATTCTTGGGATCCTGACCTGAAAAATTATCTCATCGATCTTAGACAATCGAAACCAGTCGTTCTTTGTGGCGATCTCAATGTGGCTCATCGAGATATTGATTTGGCCAATCCCAAAACAAACCGAAAGAGTGCTGGTTTTACCGACGAAGAAAGAGAAGGTCTTTCTAATCTTTTAGCCGAAGGCTTTATTGATACCTACAGACATTTACACCCTGATAAAACTGGAGCCTATTCCTGGTGGTCTTACCGTGCGGGTGCCCGGGCTCGTAATGTGGGTTGGAGGATTGATTATTTTGTGGTTTCAGATGACTTGGCCACCTCTATTCACGACGCCTACATTCTTCCTGAAGTAGAAGGTTCTGATCATTGTCCGGTTGGTTTGTCTTTAACTCATGGTTGATTCTGGGGAAATTGATTCTCTTTTTGACCGAGTTCTTGAACTTGCAAAAAAAGGGTGGGGGAACACGCATCCCAATCCAATGGTGGGTGCCCTTATTGTGGAAAATGGTCAAGTCGTGGCCGAAGGTTTTCATGAACGGGCTGGTTCTCTACATGCTGAGGTCGCAGCCTTTTCCGAACTCGGACGAAAGCCTCGAGAGGGTGCGACTTTATTTGTCAGCCTTGAACCCTGCTCGACTCATGGGCGAACTCCACCCTGCACCGATGCGATTATCAACTCCGGAATTAAGCAGGTATATGTGGGGTGTTCGGATCCAAACCCCGAGCATTCTAATCGCGGTCTTGAAATCCTAAGAGAGTCTGGAGTCTCTGTTCATCTGGCACCGAAAAATATCCAAGATCGAGCGAGCAGACTGAACTTTATTTTTAATCACCAGATTACAACTGGTAAGGGATTAGTCGCACTAAAGATGGCTGAATCTGCAAATGGTATGATCACGGAAAATCTCGGTGAACCCAGTCGAATTACTGAAGATACAGCCCGAGCTGATGTAATGAAATGGCGACGACTCTTTCCTGGGATCTGTGTTGGTTCGGGTACCGTTCTTATTGACGATCCCTCCCTGACTTCCCGTATCGAAGTGGAGACTTGGTGTCCTGTACGATTGGTGGTGGATTCTCATCTGGCCACTTTGGATCGTGATATCACCACTCGAAAACTTTATTCGGATCAATTTGTTGATCGGACTCACATCTTGACCACCTCAGGTCTTCAAGACAAGGAGCGGGTTCAAAGGGCTCAGGATTTAGGAGTTCATCTGATTGAAGTTCCCTCCTTCGAAAATGGTAAAATTCTTCCCGAATCCATTCGTTTTACTCTGGACCAACTTCAACTCAATTCAATTTACTGCGAAGGTGGGGCTAGCCTTGCCCGTTTTCTTCTTGAGGCAGGAGAGATCGATTATTTATTTCGCTATCGCTCGCCCAAGGTTTTTGACGAGTCAAATGGGGTGGCCTCACCTAATTTTGATCAGTATTCTTTGATTCACACACTCGAACAAAACCTCGGCGAAGATCGCCTGATTCACGGCTTCCTATGAAAACTATTTATCTCGCCTCTGGCAATGCCCACAAACTTCATGAATTACAAACTGCTCTGGATCAGGTAGGGCTTTCGGTTCGCGTCTATGGACCAAAGGAGATTGGAGGAATGCCTGAAGTGGAGGAAACCGGTTCCACTTTTGAAGCCAATTCCTTACTCAAAGCTCATGGCTTACGAAAAGTCGGACCTAAGGATGCCTGGTTTTTGGCGGATGATAGTGGAATTGAGATTGATGCTTTAAATGGCAGCCCAGGGGTTGTTTCCGCTCGTTATGCAGGACCGGAATGTAATGATGAAGACAATAATGACAAGGTCCTCGAAGAAATGAAAGAGGTGCCCGATTCTGATCGAAGTTGTCGTTTCCGGTGTGTACTTGCTTTGGTCGGAGACGGAATCGAAGAAACATTCCCTGGAGCCTGCGAAGGTACACTTTTACAACATAGAACAGGGACAGGTGGTTTTGGATATGATCCCCTTTTTCAACCTAATGAAAGCTCATCTACTTTTGCCGAGATTACGCTCGAGGAAAAAGCTAAGATTAGCCATCGTGCTCGTGCCTTAAATCAATTAATTGCGTGGCTTAAAAATAGGTAAATTTTCACTAGTCGCCTAGTCTAGGCGACCCGTTCTTACTAAGAACCATAAATAGAAATAGTTATCCTACAAAGGCGAATTTCTATACCACAGGCTTTTCTTATTCCCGAAACCGCAAAGTCATGATTTATGAGTTTGTCGTCTATAATTCAAAAATCAAAAAGTGAAATGTTGCCCTTGGTCATTATGAAGAAAAATAAAGCTTAATTTTGACTAAAAATTCAAAAAAGTTTTCGAGTTCATTATACCCGGTACTCTTCAGAATCATTTTTATTTCTTTTCCTAAGGCTTGAAGGGTACGATTGAATTTAGGAATGCTGACCAAGTTTTTCGGCTGGCATGATCTTTTTTAAAACTCGTATAATTCCTTGGGCATTCGATATTCAATATTTTTTAATTGTTTTCCACGATTTATGGTACATTAGAATCGACTCAAAAATAAGAGGAAGCGACAGTTCCTGCTTCGGGTCAATTGATGCTTTAGTCCCGAATAGAACTTCCCCACCAATCCTTGTTTGGTTTGTAATCGAGATTGAGGAATTGGATATGTTGCGCTTCCAGCTTTTCTCTACCAGTCTTCTTGATACTCTCCCAACGGGCATCCCGCTTGGTTGAATCGAAATTTGGGTCCTTGGTAGGCATTTCCGCCCCCGTTTTTTTGAGCCAGGTATTGAGCTTATTTTTCATCTTTTTTGCCCGTTTGGATTCCTGGGTACGCAGGTCAGTCTGTTCACCAATATCTTGGGCTAGATTATACAATTCATCGTGACCGTCTTCGTGGTAATAGATGAGTTTCCAGTCACCCTCCATTATGATCGAGCTGGGTTCTCCTCCTTGATTCCCATAGTGTGGATAGTGCCAAAATAAAGGGCGATTTTTAATTTCACCTCCTTTTAAAACGGGAGCCAAACTGACTCCGTCAATTACTTGTTTGGTGGGGACGGAAATCTGGCAAAGTTCAAGAAGGGTGGGGTACCAATCAATCCCATTTACCGGGGTCTGATTTGTGGACCCCGGCTTATTGATGCCGGGTGCTTTGATATAAAAGGGTTCCCGGATTCCCCCTTCCCATTGTCGGCCTTTACCTCCCCGTAGGGGTATATTGGAGGTGGCGTATGCGTCCCCGGAGGAGACGCCTCCATTATCCGAGGTGAAGCAAATTATAGTATTTTTATCTAATCCATGCTCGTCTAGTTTATCGAGCACCACACCAATGGCGTCGTCGAGTAGTTCGATCATTCCCGCGTAGATCGGGCAGTCCTGGACTTGGCGTACATTGAGCCGTCGGTCAAAGATAAATCGTTCCTTGCTCAGCCCCATTTTTTCCGCTTTATCCCGGTATTTTTTCCATAATTTCCGGGTTGTTTGGATTGGTCCATGAACGGCGTAAAAAGAAAGATAGGCGAGGAAGGGTTGGTGTTTATTTTTTTCAATAAAATTTACGGTCTCCTGCCCCAGGCGTAGAGTGAGAGATTCCCCTGCGAAGCCGGACTCCAAATTCGGATTCTTCCATGGGGAGAAATATCCATTACGCGGTCCCCCTACATCCCACCCGCCTTTATTAATCTCAAAGCCATGATCGGTGGGCCACGATCCCTCACTGCCCAGGTGCCACTTACCCGCAAAGAAAGTCTTATATCCCGCATCTTTCATCGCTTCTGCAAGGGTGATTTCGGATGCCCGCAGATTACGTTCGTACTCGGGCGGTAGGTGACTGTCGTGCCGTCCGCGCTTGCCCCACGCCTCGCCCGCGGGATCGCCAATCCAGGTGGTGATACCATGATTGACCGGGTATTTCCCAGTTAAAACGCTGGCCCGTGATGGACTGCATACCTGACAGGTTGCATATCCACGGGTGAATTTCATTCCTTCATTGGCAATCCGGTCAATGTTTGGACTTTCGTAGAAGGTTGAACCCTCATTGCTCAAGTCATTGGCTCCCATATCGTCGACGAGGATGAAGACTACATTGGGTTTTTTCGTATAAGAATACTGACTGGCGATGGTGAAAGCCAATACAATGAAGAATCGATTAAAGTTCATGAAGATAATTTCTTAAAACTCCTTTATTAAACGCAACTGGAAAGTGAAAGATTGGTGAAGTTAAAAAACGAGTATTGCTGTTTCAATCATCAAAAGTAAGCGAACCGCATACTGTTCAGATAGGGAATCATGGAATTCGGCATGTCTT
>CAWUUU010000047.1:0-18930 GCA_963924995.1 uncultured Opitutales bacterium | reverse complement strand
ATTAGGGTTGGGCTGGTTAAATAATTCGAGAAATGGATCGGGTTGCCCGCGGACTCGATAAGCATAAAGAGATCGCCGGTTTCTTTGTTTGGGCAGCGGAGAAGGTTGATAAGCGGGTGCAAGGGAGAACTGGATCATCCGGGGTTGCAAAGCAACTTCCATATTAATTTCCGGCATCACTGGAAGACCGCCAATCTGTCGGTTTAATTCCCCTGTACTGACCAAAATACTGTCCCGTAATTCCTCTGCGGTTAAGCGCCGGGGTTCTCGATAGGCGAGCAAATGATTTTCAGGATCTTGATTACGCAGTTTTGCTATTTGAGGATGGGATGTGCTTTGCTGGTAGGTTTTTGACAGCATAATCATTCGGTGAAGTCGTTTGAACTTCCAACCATGTTGAACAAAGTCATTAGCGAGCCAGTCCAGTAATTTGGGATGAGTTGGCTTTTTTCCTTTTACACCAAAATTATTGGGGTTACCCGCTAAAGGTTTTCCAAAATGTCTCTGCCATACTCGGTTTACGATGGATCGGGCGGTGAGTGGGTTCTTGGGATGGGCGATCCATCGGGCCAGGTCTAGACGTCGACCAGAGACTTCATTACGAACAAGATAAGGACTGTCTGGATTTTCTGAAGCTGGCAACGCAAGCACACTGAGTACGCCAGGGTGGACTGGATCACCGGGTGCCTCTAATGTTCCCCCCATCAAAATATGCCCACTTGGGATCGGTAGATCGGAGGGGTTTCGAGGCATACGCATTTTTTTCGAGTTCAATGACTTGGGGACCTGTCCATTATAAACGCTCTGCGAAAGTGGTTCATAACGCTCTAGTCTCCGTGTCCAAATCCAATCATCCTGTTTTCGAACCTTCAGTCTTCCTTGCTCGATTGGTGTAAGACCAACATAGCGGGGGGGCTTTTCTTCATCTGGTAAATTTCTACGTTTATCTTCATTAAGATATTTCTTGCTTTTCTTCGCATACCAATCCTTGGCTGCATTCTCTTGTTTATCGAGCAACGCATGGTATTTCTTTTTTGCGAAGTTAAGCATATTTTGAGTTATTTTTTTACCCTGTTGAAGATCTTCCAAGTTTTCTTCATTGAGAAAAGGGGTTTGGCGTTCTGCGAGTTGTGTACCGGCAAATACATCATAAAGCCGATAGTAATCGCGGGTTGGAAGTGGATCGAATTTGTGATCATGACATTTGAAACAGCGCATCGTTGTACTCAGGAAGCTTTGCCCGACCGAATTAATCACATCATCGATATAAAGTTGTCGAGCTTGGGGTTTAAGAACCATTGCGGGATCCCACGGTCCCGTCCTTAGGAATGAGGTGGCGATAAAGAGCTCGGGATCCTTTGCTTCTTTTGTCTGTTTCTCCCAAAGTTCGTCACCAGCTACTTGTTCGAGGATAAATTGATTGTATTCCTTATCTTGATTGAATGAACGAACTACATAATCTCGATACCTCCACATGTTTGATCTTTCATAATCATTTGAAAGTCCTGCGGTATCGGAATAGCGTACCACATCTAGCCAATGCTGAGCCGATCGTTCTCCAAAATGTGGATTTTCCAAAAGCTCGTCTATTAAATTAGTCCATGCTTCTTTTGGATTTTTCTCCCATGCTAATCGAAATTGGTAAATTTGAATGGGGGTGGGTGGAAGACCGTGTAGGTCATAGTAGGCTCTTTTAACTAGAGTTCTAAAATCGGACTGAGGGGCTGGTTGAATCTCGTTAACTTCGAGTCTTTTTCGTATAAATCCATCAATAGGATGGAGTGCAATTTGAGGAGGAGTGACTGGCTTTACAGGTTGAAAAGCCCATATATCTTTTCGATTATATCTTCGGTAAGTCCATTCTTCAGATAGACCACCACTCGTTTTTACGAGGATACCCTCCTCAGTGACTGGTTTAGATCTTTCCTTTAATAAATATTTTTTTTGTATCTCGGGTTTTGGCCATGGTGCACCTAGTTGGATCCACTTTCTAACCCATTCAATTTGTTCATCAGATAATCGATCATTTTCCTTTGGGGGCATTTCATAATCTGGATCGTTCCATTTAATTGCAGTCATTAAGAGACTTTTCTGGGGGTTATGCGGAACAACGACTTGATCCGAACTCTCACCACCATCAAGAATTTTCGAAAGCGAAGTAAGATCTAAATCCCCCTTAATTTTCTTTCCTTTTTCTCCATGGCAGGCGAAGCATTTACTTTCCAAGATTTTTTTAACCTTTAAGGAAAAAATTCGCTCACCTTCGCTTGAGAATAACGCTGAACTTAAGATCAAAAATTGAAATAAAAAAAATGAGCTAAAGTGGATAGGGGGCACGGGAAAGTCTTAGATTTAAGATATTAAATTAAATTTAATGACAACGCATCGATGGCACTTTTTACATTTTTAAGCAAGATAGCCTCTACAATTTTCTCATGTTCTTTGATTGATTCCTCAAAAGATGCTAATCTAGAATATTTCATCAAAATCCGAACGGCGAGCCCAAGCCAAATGGGTTCTAAGTTTGTAGAGGCTCGAGAGACCCAATGTCGATGAAGAGAGAGGTCGATTTGTGCAAGATCTCGTAAGGATTCTCTTCCGCATGCATTCTTGAATTGTTGGAGTAACAATTTTAATTTCGCATGATCTTGGGGACCCGATTCAATGATGTATTGAGCAATGCAATAGCTTTCCAATTCTAATCTCATTTTCATCATCACCTCGCGTTCGTCATCTGCAATTGCGGAATGAACGCGAACTCCCCGATTAGTTTCGTATACTAAGGAACCTTCCTGAGTAAGCCTTAAAAAGGCATCTCTTATTGGTCCTCGACTTACATTAAAGCGCTTTGCCAAAGAGGATTCACGAAGAGGTTCGTTATAATTAAACTTCCCTGCAATTAAATCGGAACGTAAAATTTCACAAATTTGTTCTCGGTTATATGAATTTTGGAGTCCTTGGTCATTCATTCAATATATAGTGAGAATATAGCATAAAATTAGTCAATACGGAATTGTCAACAATTTCAACTCACCAGAACTTACATTTATTTATTCATCTCATTTCTGAAAATAAATTGGGAGGTTTTATACTTGGGTAAAATAAAGCGAACTAGTTTTTTCTTTGAATCAGAATCCTTAATTTGCCAAACATGGCCTACGAATGATTGGATTTCGACATGATCCCTAGGGCGTAATATTTTCGTTTGTTTCGGGTTACCATCAAAATCAATCCATTCCAAGTAAATCTCTCTGCTAGATAGATTCCGAAAAAATAATTGGTTTCTTTTCTTGGAAAAATTGGATCGTTGAACCGAGGGGTGTTGAGCACTCAACCCCTTGACTTGAGGACTTCCTTCAGGGGCCAACCCTATTTGACCGGAGTCGAAATCTTTTTTCCATTGAACTAATTTTTTTGGCCAAACGAATGGTTTTTCCTTATCCGCTTGAAAGCCCACTAAGTGAGGAGATATTGTTTTGCGATTTTGAGGCAACTGATACCTCCAATCTGTGTCCCCCAGGATGTGCTTTATTAAAGCGGCAAGTCCGGGATCTTGTTCTTTGAGTTCTTTGCGCGTGTTGATTTGTCCGTGTTCTCGGTCGTTCTCGCGATTCGTATTAAACCAAGACTGGACACCCTCTGCCCAATATTCATTTACATTAGTAGACGCATAAGTACCCTCCCAGATTTTTTGCTTGGTTGCTTGTTCAAAGCACTGTTCGATTTTTTTTTGAAAAAGAGGATCGATTTGATTGAGTGCCATTTGATGCAGGGCATGTGCAAATTCATGAATCAGGATATTTTCCTCAGCATAAGGATCACCTTTTATTCCAAGAAGATTTTCTTCTCCACAAGTGACCGCTGGGCGGGCATTGGTTGCACCTAACCCCCGAGCTCTTTGATCCCAATAGATTGCCGGCGTAAGGTTAGCATGTTCTGGAATATCGGTGGTGAACTCATTTCTTGCCATGATCACGAATCGGGCTTTGTTTTTATTAAGTTCCTCGAGTAAGTCAACCCGTTCCCCAATCATTTTACGGATAAGAAAAGCGGCTTCTTTCAAAGCGAAATTTGAAACATTTTTTGAGCTCAGTATTGAAAAACCGCACACATTCACTCGTTTCTGATAAAATTCTTTGAGATTAAGATTTTCGCGAACTTCGATGGGAATCGCAGTGACTTCGAACTGTTCTTTTTTCTCTACTGCATGCCCAAGTTGTAAAATGCAAAAAATTGCAAAGTAAAGAATTGGGGGAGGATTAATTGACATGCAATTAATTCTTGAAATATTGATGTTCAGGGTCTCCTCCACTCAAGATGTAGGCGAGGAGATCAATGACTTCACCTTCTTTCATCAGATTAAGCAAGCCCGGGGGCATGGGGGATACTGTGGAAGGCCCAATGCTTTCGATATCATTTCGACTTACATTAGTTCTTTGGTTTGGATCGTATAAGTCAGTGTTTAAGATTACACGATCTCCACCAAGATTAACCACAACTCCGGTCAGGGTATCTCCATTTTTCATTTTTACAAAAGTGGGAACAAATTGTTCGTTGATTTCCTTACTTGGGTACATAATTTGTTCAAGCAGATCGTGGGTAGAATAGCGTCCTCCAGATCCTGTTAGGTCAGGGCCAGTCATTCCACCTTCATTCCCAAAACGATGGCAAGCAAAGCAGCCCCCGGCGGCGAACATTTTTCGTCCGGTTTGAAAGTTCCTTTTTACCAGGCCTTTAGATGCGGATTTACTCAGTTCTTCAAATGTCCATTGCTTGACGAAAGTTCTACCTGCCATCGCTTGGGCCATAGTTTCTGCCGGCGACCTTGTGACAGGTTTCTTTTTGAGCAAAGCATCAAGTTCGATTTTCTCTTTTTTATTCAAACTTGCGACCGCGTCGTTTCTGATGAATTCAATGAATTTAGAGAAGCTGGCTCCTCCTCGATAATTGCTGGCCTTGAGAAACCAGTTGAAGTATTGAGTTCGAAGTTGGTTATTCCATCCGGTCTTTAATGTTCTTAGGGAGCGGGCGTATTCCATTTGTTCTTCTTGAGTGGGGGCATCCATCATGAGCTTGATTCCCTTTTGGGCGACAGTGCGGGATTCAAGGGAGGATAGAGTCTCGCAAAGAAGCCAATTCATTTCAAAGCGTTTACTTGGGAAACTCGGGTCGAGTTGAGTCACGATTTTTTTGGAAATTTTTCCTTCCGGCTTTCCAAAACGAACCATTGCGACTTGATAGGCTCGTACGAGGGAGAGTTCCTCTTCGTCATTTAATTGATCCCATTTAATCTGAAGAAGTGAATTTATGATCTTTTCTCCCATTTCTGAATCCACTGGTGGATCGGTCGGTTGGCGGTGAAAAGGATCAATCCCAGCTGCTTTGGAAAGAATGAGCAGTAGGTTAGCCCGCTTACCATGTTCTTTTTCCTGGAGAGCCCGTTTTGCCCATTGATTTACAGGTAATCTTTGGATCGCCATCAAGGCTGCCCATCTGACGAATCGGTCTGGGTGGTCCACATGGGGCCAGGCTATGTCCAAGGCTTTAGGATTGGAACCTAGGTGCAATTTTTCGAGTTTGTGCCTCAGTTGGGTTGATCCGTTTATTTTTGCTATGTGGACAAGAGGCTTAGTAGAGTCCTTTCCATTATAGGTTACTCGGTAGAGGCCAGATTGGACTTTTCGTCCGCCAATAACGAAATACATGGCTCCATCATCTGGGTGGATAATGGCATCGGCTATTGGAAGCGGACTTCCAGTCATAAATGTTTCTTTGGTCGCTTTGTAAGTGGAGCCATCGGGCTGCATGTGGACCGCGTATATCTTCCCCCAACTCCAGTCTAAGATGTAGAGTGCCTTTTGATATTTCTCGGGGAACTTAGCTCCATATCCAAAGGTCACGCCAGTGGGAGAGCCGGGACCCACATTGACCAAGGCGGGTAGGGTGTCGGGATAAAATTCAGGTCGCTTACCAGTTCCATTTCTCCAACCAAACATTGAACCGCTGGTCACATGGCAGACTCGGGTGGGTCGATACCAAGGAGTGTTGAAATCATATTCCATATCGGCATCGTAAGTGAAGAGTTCCCCATCTAGGTTGAAGCCGCCGTCAAAAATATTTCGGTACCCGGATGAAACGATTTCCCAATCTTTACCATCTGGTGAAACCTTGTAAATGATTCCGGCGGGAGCGAGTCGTCCACGATTATGGCCTCGACCATCAGGCATACGGGGAAGGAGGTGATCTTCTCCCCAGTCCCTTGGAACTCTTGATTGTTTTGATTCTATCATGGTCGTGTTATTACCCGTGATCATATAGATAGATTTTTTATCAGGGCTAAGCAGGAGAGCGTGAACACCGTGGTCGCCTCGGGTTTCGATCGTGCGAAGTTTTTCAACATGGTCGAGTTGATCGTCCCCATTGGAATCAGTTAGCTTGTAAAGACCGCTGTCAATTTTTCGCTCATAATCATTGACTGCAACATAGAGTCCATCAAATGCCCAAAGCAGTCCATTGGCCGCACGAATATCAGCGGGTATTTTTTCAATACTTTCATCTTCAAGCTTTTGTCCAGATTTGGGAATTGGAAAGCGATAGAGACTGCCAAACTGATCGCTCGCAATAATTCGATTTTTATCGTCCACGCAAAGGTTTACCCACGATCCCAATTTTTCTTTGGGGACGGTGTAAAGCAGTTCAACTTCAAAGCCATCCTTGACCGATATATTATCCACTGGGGTGGCTTGGCTTTGATTTTGAGCCTCTGCTCTGTATGATATAGAACCAATGGAGAAGAATATGATTGCACTTAGGGCTATTTGAATTTTTTGCATAATTGAGATGCGATTAATGAATTAAAGATCACAGAGATTAATATTTTTATTATATTTAAATGTCGTTGGTGTATATTTTATTACGGTTAGGTTGCTCGCTATTTACATTAGTTGAAGATTGGATTGAAGATCGTGGGTAAATTTAAATTATTTAACTGCATTTTGTAGGCAAGTGTTATTATATAAATACTTTGAAATTTGTTTTCTAGTTTGCATGTTTTTCTTTTAGCAATTTCATCTTACTTCATGAACCCTCTTTTTATGTGTTGTGCACTTTTCGCTTTTAGTAACGGCGTTCTTTGCGGGATGGATTTGAACTCGTCGGAGCAGGAAAGGTTTTCTAATTTTGAAAAATCCATGAGTGGAGTTCGTTTTAACGGACACTTCACGATAGTAGGTTCCGATCGTCCCCCCTCCCTGGAAACTTATGAAATTTCGAAAGTCCAAAAATTTGGTCAGGAAGATTTGTGGATATTTACTGCCCGTATTAAATATGGTAAGAAAGATGTCATCTTACCGATGCCTCTTCCTGTAAAATGGGTAGGAGAAATTCCTGTGATTACGATGCATAATTTGAATATCCCTGGACTGGGTACTTTTAGTGCTCATGTTGTAATTGATGGCGGGAAGTATTCGGGAACCTGGTCCCATGGTAAAGTGGGCGGTCATCTCTATGGTACAATCGAGAAGATTAAATAGAGAAAGTGATAATTCTTTTACTAACGATCATTTTTAAATATAAATAATATTATGGATTCAACTAGTTCTAGTAAAACGCCTTGGTTATTTCTCTTTCTAATAGGAGCTCTCCTTTTTTTGAGCGGTTATTATTTCGGGTTGCCCAAAGGCTCAATGGTGGCAAAAGAAATTGCAGATCAATCGATATCTCAAGCTGATTCAATTGATAAGAGGGATAAAGCCAAAAGCAAACAATCACCCAGTTCTAACTCTGTGAAGAGTTATGAAAGTCCTCAGGTACTCGAAGATATTGAAGAAAGTAATAATATTCCCACAATCGCCTCTCTTGAAGAATTGTTGATTTCTGCTCAGTCAGAATCCAATCCAATTAGGCGATCCGCTGCTTTAGCTCGAGCCTTTGAGACATTGAATCAAGATAATATAGGAGAAGCCTTAAAGGCTTTTGAGACATTACCCATGGGATTCGAAAATGCTCAGGAGTATAAAATGTTGCTTTATGCCTGGGCTCAATTTGATCCCTTAGCTGCGGTGGATTATTGTAAGAGCCGAGCTTCTGGAATTGGGGCGGGCTTTGCAACAGCCGGCGTGCTTGAAGGCTGGGCCAGTCGAGATCCGAATGCCGCTCGAGAATGGGTCGAAAATCCGGAAAATGCGGGCATGGCCAAACTATATAATTTTGGTTTAGTTAAAGGGTGGGCAAGCCGAGATCTTGAAGGGGCCACTGCTTATGTTACGGGTTTAAAGGGTGGCGATGAAGTTGGAAAGTTAGTGGGTATTTTAACCGATCAGCATAACCGACAAGGTGGCTTTAATAAGGCTTCTTCATGGGCTGAGGCTTTACCTGACCCGAAGTTGAAAGAAGGTGCGTTTATGAACTTGAGTCGAAGTTATGCCCGGGATCGGCCGCAGGAAGTTGGTGTTTGGCTTGAAGCACACGCGAATGAAAAATACTCAGCCAAGGCCTTTGAAAACTTAGGGAAACGATGGAGCGAAACCGATCCACAAAGTTCTATTGATTACTTTTCTAATTTACCCGAAGGAAAGTCTCAAGAGGTGGGGATTAAGAGTTCTATTTCAAACTGGGCAAAGAAAGATCCTTTGGCGGCAGGAGATTGGCTTAATGAAAAGGAGTCTGGTCCACAATTAGATTCTGCATTAGCGGCTTATGCGAATACAGTTTCTATTAAAGACGGCGGCGGGGCGATGGAGTGGGCTATTTCTATCTCCGATGAAAAGCTCCAGCAATCGACGATTAAGAAGGTTGGGCAGGAATGGTATCGACAGGATAAAGAATCCGTAGAGGCATGGCTCCCTACTAGTGGTCTGTCCGAAGGAGCACAAAAGAGTATAAGTAATCCACCTAAAAAGAATTGGTGGCAATCTTTACACGAAGAATAAAAAGTTAACTTGAAGGTTTCTTTTTCAAGGATTCCATTTCTTCGTTAAAAATGGCCATGTATTTTGCCGGGTTCTTTTTGAATTTTGGCAGGCAGGGTTCACAACAAAATTTAATCGTGGTTCCTTCGTGAATATAAGTGAAGGGAATCATATCTGAACCTTCCTCATCCAAGTCGTTTCCTGAAACAAGGCAGTAGTCGAGTAGGTAGCTTTCTGCGGCGGTCGAATTCGAGTCATTGGTATCAGTTGAACAACTGGAAGTAGAACTAAGAAGGAAAGCTATTAAAGCTAATCCAAGTGAAATGGGCAGACAGCCGGGTTGTGGATTCATAATCTGAAAATATTTAAGTAAATGCGGAGGGTCAAGTAGACTTTACCATTAATGGAGTTTGCGAGCTCGAATTTTACGAAACGCGACCACGCCCCCTTTTCCATGATGCTGGATTCCAAAGTGACCACTAAGGGACTGGGTGTCTTTAAAGTCGGCAATGAGCTTTTGGTTGAGGTAGGTTTTAATCGCAGGGCCATTACATTCTACTCGTACATGATTCCAATCCGTAGGCTTAAAGAGTCCTTTTGATCGTTTCTTATACTCAATTTCTTTTTCCTTATTGGGGTAAAGCCATCCCCCCATTCCGATTCCGTAGACTCCACCGGGTTTGCCACGGTCGATTTCAAATTGATAGCCCTTTGGTTTGCCTGTTCTATTGATTAGCCTGAAGCCAAGACCTGAATTGAATTTTTCGTAATCAAGTGGAATCTTGACTTCACATTCGACTTCGAAATCCTTCATTTGCAAGTCGTGGAGAATCCATACATTGACTTTGGATAATAGCCGAAGTTCGCCTTCTGCGGCTTTAAAGCTTTCCACCTCACGCAGGGGGATCCAGCCTTGGGTGGTTTTTCCGTCAAAAAGGGAGATCCATTTTTGATCTTTATTTTTAGCTTGGGTAAAAAGCAGTGGAACGAGGAAGAGAATGGGTAAAAAGATCAGTTTCATGTGAGGTTAGGAAAGATTGAGTGGGCCCCCTTTACATAGTCTCGGATTTCCAAATGTTTCAAGAGGATGCCCTACTGCATGAGCAAGACTGAGGAGCAGGCGGTTATGATTGCTATTTTCGCACCACATCGAACGACCCATCCGAAATCCAAATCCATTTCCTGCTAGCACAAAAGGTATATGGTCCAAAGTGTGACTATTCCCCTTACCCAATTCGTTTGTCCAGATTACCAATGTATGATCAAGCATCGATCCGCTTTGTCCTGGTTCGGGAGTACTGTCCAATTTCTTCAGCAAGTACGCCAACTCTTCAGCAAACCAAGTGTTAATACGTACAAGCTTTTCATACGCATCCTTGTTCTTATCAGGTTCATGGGAAAGGGTATGATGGGCGTCCTCAATATCCAACCATTTCATTTTCGCCTGCCCGACAGATTTGGTGTACTGAAGGGTGGCCACTCGGGCAAAGTCGTTCACAAACGAATTCACTAACAAATCGATTTGTAGACGCCCTAGTTCAGGAATATTTTCATTGAGATTACGGATGCCTTCCGGTAACTCGGGTGGTTTTGCTCTTAACTTAGAAAGTGAGTTCCCAGATGCATACTCCTTATCCATCCGTTCGACTAATTTGGAGTGTTCAATAAGTAACTTACGATCAGATTCGGGCAATCGTTTTGCTATTTTATTTAGATCTGTATTTAAGTCGTCTAAAATCGCTCGGACCTTCTTTTTATCTCTTACATTACCATAAATTTTCTGGTAGGCGTCATAGGGATCGGCAAGAGGGGTAACTGGTTTATTAGGGCCATGGTAAGACATTCGTGTCCATGGGTCGGCGGTATCTTGGACTCCAACTCCAAAGTGGAGGGCTCCAAAGCGGGTACGAGTTTCTTCTTTGGATTGGAAGAAATCGCAAATTTCACGATCAATTGATATTCCCTTCGGCCAACCTGAAGGAGTATTTCCTCCACCCATCACATTTCCTGGGAAAAGCTCAATCCCGGTAAGCAGGCAACTCATTCCACGCATGTGGTTGTCTCCATCTCCTCTTACCCGGTTATGGAGATCTCGCAAGATGAGCATTTTGTCGTGGAAAGGCTCAAGCGGCTTGAGGATTGTCTTGTGTTCAAAGTCTTCCCCCATTTTCTCCGGCCAAAATTGGCCCGGGATTGTTCCGTTGGGACTGAACATGACAATAAGTCTTTGCTTAGGGGCAGCTTTCTTGGCCTTTTCAGAGAAAAGATTTGCGGATTGGGACAGTATTGGCAAAGAAAGCGAAGTGAGACCTAGCTTTTTCAGGACGGATCGACGATGAATGGAATCAAGATTCATGACAATTGGTATTATTCAATAAGTTATGGTTGATACACAAAACCTTCAGATGCAGCTTGCATAGCTATTTTAAGGTATAATTGGCTTAGTTTAAATTCTTTGCTGTAGAGCATTTTTGATAATTCGTTTAATTTCAAATTAGAATAGCTTTGAATCGGTTGTTTCACAAGATGCTTAGCTAGTTCCTCCACAAAATTTTGCGTGGACTTGGACGAGTTTAATGCTTGCTTAAGCAGAGCCTGTGGGCCTTCCCATTTAAGTTCGTTTCCTTCCTTATCGAGATAATTGACTTGTAGGTCAAGTGACTTGCCGGAAATTTTGGTGCGGGTTTTTCCAGTCGCGTCAAACCCTTCCAAGGTAAATCCAGTCGCATTAATAAGGTCATGACAACTCATGCAATTTGCGGGCTTAGTAAGCGCGGTTACTTTTTCACGCATTGTCCAATTAGGATCAAAGTCAGCATTTCGAAAGGATACAGCTTCCTTAGGTGGGCGAAGGCTCCGTCCAAGAATTTTACGACTAACGAATACCCCGCGATGAATAGGAGAACTTTCTTCTGCATAAGAATGGCTAGCCAAGAGATATGGGTGAGTATGCAACCCATGGCGTCCAAGATTTAGGGAATCCACAGTAGAAAAACCGCTCGCATTTTTATCAGATTGAAATGGTAAGTTGTAATAGCCAGCAATTCGCTTATTGAATTCCATAGTTGGCATACTCAGAAAGTCATGCCAGTTGATATCTTGTTCCCAAACTGCTTTTTCAATCCATCTAAAAAGCGAGCGTCTCAAGTCTAAGGCGAGGGCAGGGGTAAAGTTTTTATGTATGTCTTGGTTTTTTGTAGGTAATTCCCTCGTTTTCATTTCCAACCAATGAATCAAAAAATCGTTAAATTTAGCTTTTGTTCGGGGGTCTTTGAGCATGCGATCGGCTTGGCTCTCGATTTGCCATTTTTTTGAGAGTTGATTTTTATCAACTAGCTCATGCAGTTTGTTATCTGGAATAGAGTCCCAAAAATAGAGTGCCATTCGATTTGCAACTACGAAAGGATCATTCTCCTTTTTTTCAAGTGCCTGCCATTCTGGGTATAAAAAACGGGGAGATTTAAGGGCCATTAGAACGATATTCTCAATTGAAACATTCAGGGGAGTATTCTCATTAAACTTTGAGGTAATAAAAAAGTTTGTCTCTTCATCGCTCAATTTTTTCCGAAACGCTAATCGAATAAATTTTTTAGCAAAATCGATAACCTTGGTTTTTCTTTGCTCATCCTCGTCATTAGTTTTAGCCAATCGATTGACTATTGACGCAGTGTATTGAGAGGCATCAAGCGCGGCGTAAGTGATGGCTTCGTCCCAGCTTTGGTCCACCAGTATGCCGCGCTGGTAGCCATGGGATGAGTCATCAGGTGGAAGCTTTTGTTGGGGAATATAAGATTGGTTTACCATTCGGGTGAACATGAATTCAGTGGGAATAATTTCTTTCTCCCCCACAGGCGTTCTCCAACTTAGTTGGATGGATGCATTTGGATCATCAAATTTGTGATAATCTAAGCGTAGGGGATAGGGTCTCCCACCAATCAGAAATAATTTTGCACTCGCTTCCCGCAGGGTGCCGGCGGTTACTTTTTCATCAATAGTGGGTCGGCCGTCTAATTTGTTTACTCGAAGGGCAAATCCATTGGGGGATTTAACAAAGAAGTCATACCATCCAGATTCCCGCGGCAAAATAGAACCTTCCCAGTAAATCGAGAATTTTTTTGAATTCATTTCATCAAAAGGAGCATTTTTTCCAAAATCAAACTGAATTTTAAGATCCACTTTTTCGGTGTGCATCTTTTTCTTTTTGTTCATTCCTTCAGCATTGTAGTATTTTGCTTTTAAACCTGATTCGTATTCATAAATTCTCGGAACTCCAAGAAATTGTGAAAATATATCTGCTACTGATTGACGAAACTGACGGTTGGTTAATCTGGCTAGTTCTATCCGGGATTCCATTTGGAAAAGTTCGGGTTTTTGATAAAAGGATTCAAAAATGAACCGCGATACTTCTTCCGCTTCCCTGCCCTTAACTAATCCGGGTTCGTAATCGGGCATTGTTTTGTCGACATAACGGATTATTTTTTCAATGGGCCAATCCCCGATTAAAGGTTTTGAATATTCATCCTCCACTCCCTGGCCCTTGTCTCCATGGCACTCAGCGCAATGTTTATTGTAGAGAATTTGACCTGCTTGAGCACTTGGATTTGACCAAGCAATAATTTGCCATCCCCAAAGGAGGATAGAAACTACCAAAATAAGATGAGATTTCACTGCATCATAAAATAGAGTTTATTTATAAAAAACCAATTCAGAATGAAGCTATTATAAAATTTATGCTATAGAAGCTTGGTCTTTTTCAGGTTTCTTTCTTACGCCAAAAAAACATCTTTTCTTCATCTTCGCGCCCTTCAAAATTTCGGGGGTTCCATTCATCGAGTAATTCGAACTTGGGGCTGAAACGGTTTACGATCTCTTCCCGATCGGCACCAAAGGGTGGGCCTTCTTCGTTAAGAGGGAAAACGAAATGGATGGCAAGAAAGTGGCCGCCCGGTTTTAGCCAGCGATCGAGAGCGTGGGCGTATTCATCCCTTCGACTTGGGGCAATTGCGCAATAAAGAGTATGTTCAAAAATTAAATCGAATGGCTGTTCGGGAGATTCAGTAAGAAAGTCACTGGTGAAAAACGCCAAGCCCGGTTGGGCTTCGTATCGTTTTCTTGCTTCTTCCAGGGCAAGGTTCGATAGGTCCAATCCAGTGGTTTCAAAGTCGGCCAATGCCCAGGCACTTGCATCGTGTCCACGCCCGCACCCAGGGACCAAGACTCGGGCGTTCGGATCCAAGGTTGATTTCTTCAACCAGTCGACTAGACCAGGGGCCGGTTCGCTTTTGTCCCAGGGGGTATCATTCTGGAGGTATTTTTTTTGCCAATTTGTATCCATATTTAAAAGATAGGAGATTAGTTCGATTTGATTCGTATTCGACGATATTCCATTTGTCCACGATCACCTTCCAATCCAATTGGACCGGTGGCAGGAACTTTGAATTCCGCATTAAGCACTTCACCGTTACAAGTGCAGTGGGCAATTCCTCCTTGGACTACCGCAATGATTTCATTCCATTGTTGAGGTTTATATTTTTTGAGTTCTTTCCAGGGACCTGCCAAGACATAGTCTCTGCATTGGAGCTGGGGTTTGCGGATAAAGATTCCACTGTCCGCATTGGGGGTGGCACGGAATTCAAGTTTGAGCGTAAAATCTTTTGGAAATTCCATGGTTGTCCAGAGTTGCTGCACTCGTCTGCCTTCGGGAGGAGTTGTAACCACGAGGCGCCCGTTGATCGCCTGGTAGCGCCCGTCGTCACTCGTTTTTTTCCCGGCAAAATCGGTAAGAGGCTTGAGAGTTTTCTTGGCTCGGAAACCCCAACCAGTTAGGTCTTTTCCATTGAATAAGGCAGTGAAGCCAGATTCCATTTCAAAATTCTCAGGCTTGCTTTCGATGAAGCCATGAGTGGCGAGCAAAGGTCTTAGTGCGGTCGCCCATTTTGCATAACCCTTCTTGTTTGGGTGAAGCCGGTCAGGGAACTCAGTTTTCTTGGCATCCCCTTGGTCATCCGCAAACAGAAGCCATGTATCGAGTACTGTCACCTGGGCATCCCCTTTGACGACCTCGAAGTAAAGTTGGTTAATTTTTTTGATCTGGTCGGCGGGTCTTTTCTTGCTCGCCGAACTGGGGAATGTTTTGCAAAGAATGATCGGCATATCAAGGTTGTGTGCTTTGAGCTTCTTGATAATGAGTTTCAGGTTGCCTGCGATGATTTGAGGAGAAGCATTTTCCTCCAGATCATTAGTACCAATTAGAATGACTACACCCTTTGGGTTAAGGGCGAGGACATCCTCATCGAGGCGAATCAGTACGCCGCGAGTGGTATCGCCGCTTATTCCACGATTAGCGACCTTGAGTCCCGAAAAGCTGTTCCCCATATTATCTCCCCAGCCTTGGGTAATTGAATCACCCAAAAATACCATGGCTCCTTGATCTTCTTCAACCAACTTGGCCCAGCCTGAACGCTTCTGTTCCCAAAGTTTTTTAAACCATGGATAACGTCGAATGGGTCCTTCGCCAGGCAATACTTTGTCGTTTGAAGGAATCGCAAATTTCGAGTCTGCCGCAGATAAGTTTGGGGCGAGCAGAAAGAGGGTAAGAGTAAGTAATGGGATTTGGGTAAATTTCATTAAGATTTAGGTAGAACTGATTAGAGGACAGAGAAAAAGAATTTACTAGGCTGATGGGGTTACTTTTACAATTCACTAAGTTGCCTGTCGTGAACATGAGTAAGGAGTAGTAAGCAAGAAATTGCCCCAATCAAAGCAATAGCCATATCTGATTGTGTATCCCAAATGTAACCCTGAGTACCGAGGAAGGCATCTGCATTCCCTCCAATGAGCAGCGCCGCCCACCACTCGATGAGTTCGTAAAATGCACTAAAGGCTAAGCAGATTGAGATGATTAGAAAATGCCTCCAGCCATTCGTACTGACCACTTGTTTACGAATCAGAATTTCCCGAGCGATTAAGGCCGGTACAAATCCCTGCATGAAATGTCCAACCTTGTCGTAATTGTTTCGTTCCCATCCCAAGGTAGTGCTTATCCAATCAAAAAGGGGGACCTCGGCGTAAGTGTACTTTCCTCCAATCATCAGGACGATACAATGGAGTAGAATCCAAAAATAGAGCAGGGGAGTGAGGGGGAATGATGCACGAGTCTTGGCCATGATAAACAAGCCGATGATCGCTGGGCCTGCTTCCAAGATCCAGGTTAGGCGATCCTTTGGTTCGAAGCCTGACCAGATAAGAATTCCGAAGAAAATAGCCAGCCATAGATATGTTCTTGGTTTCATTAATTTATTGAAATATTGGTTCTGTTCCTTTTTCCGTTTAGTGCCGTTCCAATCCATGTGTAACGGATGAGGTAGCGATAGGAGAGGAGCAGTAGACTGGTTGCAACCAAAGAGACAAAAAGAATCTTAATTAGATTGGGGAGGTTCCAATTTGATACCCATATTTGTAAGAGTTGTATAATACTAAGGTGGGCAAGGTAGACCCAGTAGGCAGAATCTGAGATATAGCGTACCAATGGATTGTCTTTGGAGAAGAGTTTTCGAAAGAGTCCGATCATTCCAAAGATCATGAACCAAGAATAAGTAGAACCAGCTAGGGACGCGATTTCTTTATTATATTCTATACTTTTATCCTCCATTAGGAACAGACCGATACAAAAGGTTGGAATCGCTAAGGCGAAATAAACAGGCCAGAATTGCCCCACCTTGTTGATGAAGTCGGAATTTCCAAAACAGATTGCCCCATACCCAAAGAAGATGGCATAGTAGCCCAATTTAACCCAGTCGGGTTCAAGCGTTACAGTGGTATCTGGTCCAAAGTTTGCCCCCATTGAAAATTGAGCCCAATAAGTAATTGGTATGAGCCAAAGAAGACGGAATCGTGACTTGGCCAGCCAATAAATTACTCCCGGTAGAGGAAGAAGTTTTAGCATTTCCGCCAGGAGTAGAAATCCCACGATTAGGTAGATCAGGTCGTAAAGGAACCAAAAATGATGGGTAATAAACTTGCCGTTTAATAGGTAGGCTTCGAAAAAAGAATTAACCTCGTTTCCGGGATCCACTCCTCCAAGAATTTGAATCACTTTCTTTCTCCCTTTTTTTACCGAATCAAATTTAATTGTCAGCTCAAGGATGTCTCCTGCGATCCACTTCGTTGTCTTGCGATCGGCATAGGCACCCATTACGGGAATGGAACCCTCCATGTTCTTGAGATTAGGATCTGCTCCGTTTTTCAAAAGAACCCGAACACTGTCGGGTTGGCCTAAAAAAGCCGCAAAATGAAGCGGGGTCGAGCGGTAGCGGTCAATCGCGTTCACTAGGGCGCCGGCCTGAATTAAGGTGTTCATTACCTCGACTTGTCCGGTTCCAGCTGCCCAATGAAGGGGGGAGATTTGTTTTCTGTCCCTTTGATTGGGGTTGATTCCGCTTTTCAAAAACGACCGAACCTTTTCTAGGTTCCCAGTTCGTGATGCTTGCCAGATATTTTTGGCTTCTTTCTTCTGTATTCCTGATGAATTGCTTTCCCCAATCGATTGATCCTGGGGTAACTCTTTTTTCCCTTGATTCCACCATTCATTAATCTCACGCATTTTATTTTGCAGCGGTAAAAAGACGGCAAGGCACAATACAAAAGGGAGTACGATTCTCTTGAACCGATTATTAACGAGGACGATCGTCCCGTGTTTTTGCCAGATCATCATCGTAAAGAATCCGCTTACAAAAAAGAAAAGGGACATTCGAAAACCATGAATCAGCATCAATGGAATTCCGTAAATTTCGCTTTGATTTACATCCTGTACTGGCCAGATTGGATTGGGTAAAAAAGAGAGTAAGACATGCAAAATAATGCCTAGCAGCATTGCAAAACCACGCAGGGCGTCGAGATGGTGAAATCTAGTATGGTTCAAATCACTCGTTCACAGCTGTCCAGAATTTCCCATCCATATCTAGCACGCTGAGAGATTTGAGATCACATCCATCCAATTTCGCAGAATTTAAATATACTTTTGTTTGACTTCGCGGGTTAATCTTTTCCGATATGAAGTGCTTCCTTAATACTTTCTCTTTGTTTTCCGCGACTTCCTCCTTTGCTTCAATCTCAGAAGTGCAAGGTACAGGAAACTCTTTTTTTCCATTTTCTCCTACCACTTGAATGGCGGCGAGCATGGCTTTCCCTTTTCCATTGTTAATGATTGTCAGTTCGATAAATTGATCGTTGTGCTTTGCGATAATATCGAGAGGACCAGTGGAAGATTTAAGCCCAACCAGTCTGAAGATCGGATTGAGCATTTTATCAAACGCGTCTTCGATAAAGGTGAATGCAGCGGCAAGAAGTAAACCGATGATAATGGCTATGATAGTGATTGGATCCATCTCTATTAGAGTCTTTTGGGATTAAAGGGAGTTTTGGGAATTTGACCGCTTGCTTTTTTAGCAAGGGCTTTTCGCAGATATTTCATAACTTTTTGATTACCCTGAGTTGGTTTGATAGCAAGGTTATTAAATTCCATCGGATCTGCAAAATGATCATACAGTTCCACTCCGTGTTTCCCTTCTGCCCAGTCGGAGTATCGCCATCTTTCCGTTCGAATACTTCGTCCCATCACGGGGGTATCGAGTCGGTCATCCGCAGGCCTGAGCACTTGAGTAATGGCAACACTATCCCATTCTACGAGTGGGTCTGCGAGAAGTCGGGTTAGGGATTGTCCCTCTACTTCTTTGGGGGTGGGAATATCGGCGAGATCTGTGAGGGTGGGGTAGATATCGACGAACTCAACTACCCGCCGACAGGGTTGTCCATTGCCTTTAGCCTGAGGTGCTCGAATAATTAAGGGCGCTTTGGCACCCTGTTCAAAAAGAGTCCGCTTTTGCCAAATACCGTTGTGCTCTCCAAGGTGGTAACCGTGGTCACTCCAAAAAACGACGATGGTGTTATCTGCTAAATCAAGCCGCTCGAGGGCATCAAGCATCCGTCCCACTTGTGCATCCACAAATGATACGCATGCGTA
>CAWUUU010000046.1:0-5033 GCA_963924995.1 uncultured Opitutales bacterium | reverse complement strand
TCGACATTAGTCACCTCGTATTGGCCGATGTCTCACCTGCCGAAGTTTCATGCCTTCAAGGTCGTGCTGCTCATGTTCATATCAGCGATTGTGACGGAAAAGTCCATGGCGATCTTCCCCCCGGTCACGGAGTAGTGAAATTTATGCCATACCTTCAAGCAATTAAAGAACTTGATATCGACGGAACAATATCCCTTGAACTTGAATATTCGCCGGACCCCGATCAGATCGTCGAATGGGTCGAAGAGGCGTACCAAGAAACTTCCCGCATGATGGACGAAGTCGGTTTGCGTGGATAATCAAGTTGATGACGGATAAGGAAGAGTACGGACTTAGCCCGCAAAAGAAAACTCAGACTATCGAACCGCCTATAGTCGATTATCTCCCTCCTACACCAAAGCAATACAATCCAGGAATTGCACTCATTGGCACAGGTGGAATTAGTGAGTTTCACCTCAAGAATTATAAATCCTGTGGATACCGCGTAGTCGCCTTGGCGAACCGCAATCTTAATAAAGCCGAGGAAATGCGCGACAAGTTTTACCCCAATGCCTCCGTGCATCAAGATTATCAAGAAATACTGGAATGCGATGAGGTGGAGGTGGTGGATGTGACGCCCCACCCCAATGATCGCTTACCCATACTCTATGATTGTCTCAATGCTGGTAAACATGTTCTCAGCCAGAAACCTTTTGTACTCAATATTGAAGAAGGAAAAAAGCTCGTCGACCTTGCTGATGAAAAAAAACGGAAGATCGCGGTAAATCAGAACGGTCGCTGGGCTCCACATTTTAGCTACATGAGAAATGCGATCGCTCAGGGATTGATTGGAGAAGTGACTTCGATCGATTTCTCCCTACAGTGGGACCAAACTTGGATAAAGGGAATCCCCTCTTTTGAGAAAATGGGTAACCTTATTCTTTTTGACTTTGCAATCCACTGGTTCGATATAACCGCTTGCTTGATGAAAGACCAAAGACCGACCAGTGTCTATGCCTCTACGGTTCGCCATGCAAACCAACTCTATCAGCCACCTGCTTTGGCATCAGTTATCATCGACTACCCGGAAACTCAGGTCAGAATGTCATTCAATGGCCACTGCACAAATGGTGAAGAAGATGTCACCACCGTCGTCGGTACAACGGGCACACTCCGCTCCCGAGGTCCCGGGCTAAATGATCAGCCCAAAATGGAAATCTATCTAGATAAAAGCTTCACTCATGTTCCGCTCGAGGGAACTTGGTTTGAGTCGGGCTTCGAGGGAACTATGGGCGAACTCCTTTGTGCGATTGAAGAGGACCGGGAACCATATCACAGTGCTCGTAATAATTTAAAAACTCTCGAACTATGCTTCGCTGCAGAGGAAAGTTCATCCCTGGGTAAACCGGTAAACTTTTCGTTCAATACCTAATGGGAGTTGACTCTGTTTATTTGCCTACTTGAACATATGTGCATGAAAATCTCAATCTCATGCTTAATACTTGCTTTTTCTTTTTCACTGTTCGCCAAAGATCAATTTGTGCCCTTGTTTGATGGCAAGACTTTGAAGGGATGGACTCCGATGCCGGGAGGGAATTGGGAGGTTAAAGATGGTGCCATTCTTGGAACTAGCCCAAAATCCGAACGTCGGCACGGGATTTTGCTCACCAATCGGGAGTTTTCTGATTTTGTCATCTAGGCAAAATTTTTTGTTCATAAAGGGGATAGCGGTTTTTATTTCCGCTCCGCCAAAGTAAAAAGTGCTGTGAGTGTAAATGGCTTTCAAGTTGAGATCGATACATCACAAGAAACTGGAGGACTCTACGAGACGGGCGGGCGGGCTTGGGTGAACAAACCAAGCAAGAAAGCCATTGCAGAAAGAAAATATGCACAGGGGAAATGGGCCAACCTCGAACTACGAGCAGTAGGAAGGAATGTAACCGTAAGTATAAACGGGGTTATTTGCTCAAAACTGAAAAATGACAAGGGTCGAACCAAGGGACACTTTGGACTCCAATTGCACGGAGGCCAAGAGATGCATGTCGAGTACAAAGACATTCGGATCAAGGAACTTTAATTCTAACCATCTTGACTCTTACCCGAGAAGACACTGACTAAAAGAACGAAGAAACAAAGAGTAAGATTAAAAAGTGGAATTTGTAGTGGGGATGGAAGGGAATAAACAATTGCAGTTGCAGGGATCCATACCATCCAGGTGGAAACCATAAAAATGATAATTTTATCCTTTAAGCCAATAAGCCAAGCCGAAGAACTTGGCATTGAAAGGGAAAAGTTAGAGTCCTTCCATTCGTAAAAAAGAGCGGTAATTGGAGTCGCCCAAAAAACACAGTACACAAATTGGTCAAAGAGAACTTTCGACATTATTGTTTGCCAATGATTATCGGCACCAAAAAGCCAAGCCTGAAATCGATAAAATGCATCTACATCCACTCCCCTCAAGGCCCAGTAAAAAATGAAAATTATTCCGTGCGACCAATTCAGACCAAAATCACCCCTTCCACTGAGACGCATAAAAAAATAAGGGATGGCTCCTCCGAACAGTGCGGTGGAAATCCCCGAGTACAAGAATCCATAATTATTCTTCCATTCAATCACTTGATCGAACCATGGTCTTGAATCATTGAGGTAATAATAGCAGAGAACTAATAGTAGACCAAGGCACCACAAAATTAAGCCAGGAATAAAATTTTGCCTGACTGCCTCAAGGATCCGACTTCCCAATTTACTACTCAATATTTATGTCCCCGTTTTTAATATTTATACAAACTCCTATGTCAGGTTTTTTACCTTCTGTTATCAAGAAAGCAGATGATTAAAAGTAAGCTAGAAATTAAAATGGTTAACAATATAATTCTTGCAATCCAATAGAAAGCTACAAAGGATTAAAATCTACTACTCCCAAAAGAGAATTGCCCCTTTTTAAAAATTTATTCTGCCTAACTCAAAACTCCACGCCCAATGAATATCTACATACACAAGGATGGACAACAATACGGACCATTCACTTTGGATCAACTTCGAGAATATGTAAGCCAAGGCTCATTCTCCCAAGAAGACCTGGCCTGTTATGACGGGCAAAATTGGGTGGCAATCGCTCAAATACCCGGATTCGCACAAACTCAACCCGTTGCAGCACCAGGCCAACCTGTTGCTCAGTCAACGTCCCCGAGACAGACACCGATTAAAAAGACCGCAAGGCAAACCCAAGTTGGGCCACAAACAGGAAATGTTCAACAGGTTGACAAGGGGAGTAAGAAAAAACTTATTATTTGGGGAAGTGTCGGAGCATTGGTTTTGATCACCCTTATAGTGAGTTGTATAATTATCTTCTCCGGCGATGATGATGATAAGACTGATGAAAAAGTAGCGGGTGATAAATCTCAATCGGAGTCAGATGCAACTTCTGCTACTGACTCTACGACTACAGGCGAAGAAAATGCTCCATCAGACAAAATCGATATTCCACTTATCGCTCGCATTCCATCCGATGCAGGAGCAGTCATCTTTCTTCGAATAGATGATATTTTGTCAAAAGGAGAAGAAGGTATCTTAGCCCTACTTCCTGAAGGTGTTCCTCCGATGATTGGAAATGTAATTAAAAATCCATCCTCTGTAGGTCTCGATGTTTCAGAGCCAATACAGATGCATATTTCACCGGTTGAAAATCCTATACATACTCCCACTATTGGAATTGCTGGTAAGTTATCAGACAAAGACAAGTTCATGAATACCTTTGAACTAGTTGCCAGCCAGGATAAACCAATCGAAAAAAATGGTTATCAAATATATGAAGTCGAGAGGAGTTGGAGCCTGGTCATCGGACCTGATTTTTTCTACATAGGTGGAGCCGACAAACCAAAGGAAGTGGAACCTTCGATCGTAGAGTTTATGACTGCCGACGGCACCACTGGACTACTAGCATCAAGTAACCCCTTCTCCGCCTTTACTAAAGAAAAACATGATCTTAGTATTTGGTTTGGCGGAGATGCCATTCTTGAATATGCGGGCAATCACCTCGATGGTGCAAACTTGGATACACTCAAGGATGGAACCGGAAAGATCACCCTCAATTTTGAAGACGGAGAAATGGTTGCCCAAGTGAGTATCGAAGCTCCGAATAACGATGCGGTCTATGGAAAGGGCGGTTTTTCTGACGGAATTTTATCATTGGCTCCTGCCGATGCTATCTTTGCCCTTGGCTTTGCTTTTGACCTTTCCAAATTCATTGAATTTGCGGAAAAAGAAATCCTTCCCGATTTTGGAGATGAAATCAAATTGGATGAATCCATGCCCGAACTTGGCGGACTATCTCCAAGAGATGCAATCAGTTCATTCACAGGTGAATTCCTTGCATCTATAACGGATATTAAAATGCCCGGTTCCTTAGGAGGTCCCCCCGATGGCTTACCAATAAAAGCCTCAGAAGAAAATCCCTTTGGTGACGATGATACCGAACCTACCCAAGATAATCCCTTTGGTGGTGACATGAAGGATGAGGACGCCCAAGACTGGTCCTTCCCTGCCTCCGGCGAAGGTCCTCCAGGGGGAATGGATCCAAGTGCAATGATCATGGCCGCCATGCCCAAACCTGAATTTATTATAGCCGCCTCCATAGATAATGAAAAATGGCTCAAACTTAAAGCAGCCCCTCCCCTAGCTATGGGTCTTGGGCTCGCCATGATGCAGGGATATACTATTACAGAAAAGAATGATTTTCTCATCATAGCCAGTAAGGATCATATTGGAGCTACGCAATCTGGCTCAGTGTCCAACCCACTCACTGGAAGTTCAAAGGCTCTTTTTAAAGAAAATGATTTCCTCTTAAAAATCAATGTGGCCCCAATTTTAAAAATGGAACTCCCCATCCCCCCTGGTGAACCTATGGAGATGCTTAAGAAGATATCCCATCTCGAAATGGCTTCCAATTCTGGAAAGACCAACGGCACAGGCACCTTCCGCATTGCACTAAACGACAAGAGCGAGAATTCCCTAAATCTCCTCCTTGAAATGATCCAAATGGTACAAACTATGAA
>CAWUUU010000045.1:0-21553 GCA_963924995.1 uncultured Opitutales bacterium | reverse complement strand
TATGATGTTGCCCGATTTTTTTATGAAGTGATTAACTATTATCCAGAGTTTGAACAGGCATTTAATCGAGATTCAGCTAAGATAATTTATGGGATAAAAGGAATCGGGAATTAACATGATGTTACTGTCAGTTTTCAGTATTATTTAATTGAATAACAACAAAGTATTATGTCATTGTTTTGTATTATTACTTTATATTGGAAAAGAATTTTACCTTTAGTTTTATTTTTATTCTTAACTGCATGTGATAATACTAACGATTTAGTTGATTCTGCATTGGTTAAAACAAATCAGAATTTAATTATTTGTGAGACTATTGATTTATCAAGCGATGCGTTTGTACTTTCAGATTCAGAGAAATCTCAGCTAACCGTTTTTGATTCATTATTTTTGAATGAAGACGGATATAAATTACCTGGAAATCCAGATAAAGAAAGTTTACGTGCTTTTTTTGAAGATTTAAGAAAAGGCTATTTCCAAAAAGATGTATTGATTGATTATAATTTTATTAGAAAAGAATATCACACTTTTACCCATGCAATGGATGTTATGATTACCACTCATGCATTACTAAACTCAGGAGGGGCTGTCTATTTAAATCAGGGTGAAAGAGCATCTTTAGTACTAGCTGCACTCGGACATGATGCTTTACATACTGGAGTGAACAACTCTTTTCTAGTTCAAACGAATCATCCTTACTTTCAAGAATTGGGTGAGAATAGTTTACAAGAGAAAAGATCCGCAAATTATGTGTTAATGCTTTTAGACAAACATGGTATTCTAACTACAACGGATGGGATGGATGAGACCGAAAAGAATAAAATTACTGAGGCTAGAAACCTTATTGAACAATCAATTTTATGGACTGATATAAAACGTCATAAAGAACAAATGAAAGCAGTTTCCTTAGCAAAGCAGGGGATTTTAATTAACTTAAAGGAACAACGGAAGGATACCTCAAATCTTAGAATCGTAGGAGTTCGTAAGCAGGATTTAAGCGAGGGTATCAATATCTCTAGCTTGCTTGATGCTGAAACAAGAATTTTGATGGGATCTTTTATATTACATTGTGCTGATATTAGTAACCCCGGTAAGGATTGGGTTAAATGCGAAAGATGGGCAGTATTGGTGATGAACGAATTCTTTTCGCAGGGAGATCTTCAAAAGAAGCTAGGATTGGAGCCATCGATGAATTGCGATCGAAGTACAGTTTCAGTTCCCGGGTGCCAAGTTGGATTTGGGAAGTTTGTCATTCATAATTTATATACCCTACTCGAAGAGACATTACATGATGGAGGGGGTTATTTTTTAGAAAACTTCACATCCAATCAGGAAAAATGGAAAAGTCTACAAGCAATTGTCGAAGAGACTGGTGCCCCTTATGCGATGAAGTTTTCTCCTCCTTCTCGTGAAGGAGGATGGATGGGTGACAGCAAAGCCGGGAACTAGATCAACTCAGTTCTTTGATTTGCCAACCATTCCGATATTCCTTTTTAACTAGGTTTGTAGCTTCTTGGTTATCTTTAAATGATAAAGTAGGAGCATCCCATATTAGAGTTTGTTTTGGGAAGCGGGTGGCAATACCACCAAGTAAGACAGTTTCAGTAAGAGGCCCCGAGTAATCAAAGTTAGCCGAAGGTAAAGGAGATTCCCCTCGAATCGCATCAATAAAACTATGCCAATGATGGATACCTTCTACCATTTCAATTTTAAAATCCTTAAATTTTTTAGAAGAAAACAGTTTTGGTGTTCCTACATGTGGAATAAGCATTGTTCCTTTGGTTCCAACTAAAATTGAACCTTGTCCGGGAGCTTTCTGTCCTTCTAATAAAGCCAGAATATCTGATGGTGGCTTGGACGCTCCATCATACCAGGTCACTGGTAATGTTTTATTTTTGGAATATTGATTCCCTGGAAATGTGTAGTGTATGACTGCATCGAAACCCCAGTTGTCTTGATTTGGCTTGGGTCCTTCCGACCTAAGGGAAATCGGGTAGGTTAGACCAAGTGCTTTAAATGTGGGGTCATAAATATGGCAACCCATATCACCAAAAGTTCCAGTTCCATAATCCAATCTTTTTCTCCATTGACCTGGATGGTAGTGTCCTTTGATGTAATCGGTGTAAGGAGCGGGGCCAACCCAGGCATCCCAATCTAATCCTTTAGGGACTGGGTCTTTTTTATCAGGCTTTGGATTAGAATCTCCCCATCTTTTATTACTAAAGGAATGTGCTTCGACGATTTTCCCAATCACACCATCATGCACCAATTTAACCGCAGTTCGGTATTCCTTAGAAGAGTGTATTTGAATCCCCATCTGGGTAACCAATTTATTTTCTCTTGCATACTCAGTTAAGCGACGAACTTCAAATACATCATGAGCCAATGGTTTTTGTCCATATACATGAAGGCCTAACTGCATTGAGGACATACCCATAGACGCATGCATGTGATCGGGTGTCGATACATTGACAGAATCCAGGTTTTTTCCCTCTTTTTCGAGGAGTTCTCTCCAATCTGAATAAATTCTTGTCCCCTTAAATCGTGCTTGAGCTTGCCTTTTTCGATTGGGATCGATTTCTGCAATCGCGACTAGATCTACATTGGGATGGGTCTTTATCTGCCCCAAATCGGTTCCTGCCATACCTGAGCCTCCAAAGCTTGCATGTTGTACCCGTTCACTTGGTGGTGATTTAGCCCATGATGTAGTGGCTAGATATGGGACACTTAACGCCCCGGCCAATTTTTTAATAGAAGTTCTTCTTGTGATATACGAATTCATAAAAGATTCAGAGCAGAGGATTAGAAAGAGAAAGGAAGATGTAAGTAAGCTATGGCCTTATTTTGATGTCAACGATTCTTAAGGGTTGGAGATTAAATAAATTTGAGAATATCCCTATAAAGCATATTCATTTTTCAATTGCTTAAGCCGTTTACTGAGTCGATTAATTTCAACTTGTAAACTGGGTTCTTTGATTCGGTTTTTTATTTCCTACTGATCGGTTATTAGATCGTAAAATTCCCATTTTGATAATCATAAAACGAGATGATTTAGAAGCGATGTTTCTCAGTCGTGGTTCTGGATGCTTGGTAAGTCTTAGACATCACAAATCTCAGCGGCATGTCTTAAGGCAAGAGCTCTGTCCTTCCATGTCGGAATAAACTCTTGTGCGACATAGCCTTTGAACCCTGTCTTTAGGATCGCGCGCATGACTGCAGGGTAATTGATCTCTTGATTGTCATCTAGTTCGGCTCGGCCTGGATTGCCTGCCGTGTGATAGTGACCAATTACTTCTTTGTACTGGTTGATGCGGCGTATCACATCTCCGTTCATGATTTGAACATGGTATACATCGAAGAGTAACTTGAAGCTATTTGAATCGATCTTTTTGATCATCTTTACACAATGATCGACATCGTCACCGAAGTATCCGGGATGCCCCTTCATGGGATGACTGTCGTCACGAGAATTCAAATGTTCAAGGCAAATAGTAATTTTCTTCTTCTCCGCCAAGGGAATGATTTTTTTCCAGAAGGCAATGCAGTTTTCCTCGGCTTTCTGGTCATCAATACCCTCAGTTTTCATACCTGTAAAAGTGATGACCCTCTTATAGCCAGCTTCTGAGCAAAGTTCTATTGCTTTAATTAGTTTTTCTTGGCATTCAGGATGATTGGATGGATCAACTGGGCCTTTCTTAAATCCATGACTTCCAACCAGTGACACATCCAAGCCCAATTTCTTTATCATCGGATAATGCTTAGCGGAAATGCCTTCCATCGCGACTAGACCGATTTCCTTACATAGCTTTGCAAGTTCGGGAGTGGGCATGGGGTTGAATGTCCAACCCATGATGGATTGTTTGATGCGTCCGTTCTTGATTCGGAATTTCGGATCAGCCTTTTCCATCGGCATCTGTGCGTGAGAGGATTCTGGAGCGGTAAGTGCCGTCGCCACAAAAGCGGTGGACGCGGCTGACTTGAGGATAGTTCGTCTAGTTGTTTTCATAGGAAAAAGTGGGCGTAAGCTGAGTTGCTTCAAAATACAAGAGGCGGCGAAGGAAAGCCAAAGAAAAAATTCCAAGAATTTGCCCGGGGGTAGCCGGTTATCATCAATACAAATTTAATATTTTAAGTAGTGAAACAATTGATAGAAATTTAATAGGGTTCCTTGATTTTACTTTAGATGAAATTATTTTTGGGAAGATGTACTTTTTTTATGAGTATGAAATTCTTTCCAGGAAAGCTCCGCGTCCTTGTTGGAGTCTGCGGCAGGGTTTTTCTTGAAATAAATGTTTTTCCAATATTCGGCATCCTTGGGCTTGTTTATTAGTTTTTTGTGGGCATTTAACTCAGGCCATGAAAGTTCTCCGTCCTTGTCGGCATCAGCTTTTTGGTTTTTCGTAAAATACTGATCTTTCCATTCTTCATCAGACAGTTTTTTTTCGGGTATACTTTTGGGGATGATGGATAAGAGTTTTTCGCGAAACTCCTCAATTTCCCCTTTGAATTTCGGCTCGTTTGCTAAGTTTTTCCATTCATGATCGTCTTTTGCTGTGTGATATAATTCTTCTTTCCCGTTCTCGTAACGGATATATCGCCAGTCCTTAAAACGCAGAGAATAATTCTGCTTTTCTGGGTCGTAATATTTTGCCCAATTATATAGTGCGGAGATTGCATAGTCTGGTCCTTTCCACTTACCTTTGACTGGATCCATAAGAAATGTCTTCAAAGAGAAGCCATCCAATAGTCGCCCCATTTCATTCTTTTTTGTATTGCTTGGTAGATCGCAAAGGTCGAGCAGGGTGGGGTAGAGGTCAATCAAAGATACCGGATGCTCACATTTCTTATTCTTTTTCGAAACTCCTGGGGCACGAATAATAAGAGGAATATGTGTACTTTCCTGCCAGAGAGAATTTTTATAGAGATAGTCTTTCTCTCCGTTGCCCCAACCATGATCACTCGTAAATATCACGACGGTATTCTTTGCCAATCCGGTTTCTTGTAAAGTTTCCAGAATATCACCTACCAAATCGTCTACTGAAGCCACAGATGCGAGGTAAGCCTGAATGAATTTCTTTAAGGCCAGTTCCCTATTTCCATCGTAGGATGCAACTAGGCTGTCGAACATCTTAGTTCCACGGTCTCCGCTTCGGTCATCCTCTTTTGAAGTTACAGTATTCTTATATGTATCCTTAGCATCGTCTTTTAAGATGTGAGGAAGCGTAATCGTTTCTAAGGGGAAAAGGTCGAAATACTTTTGAGGAACAATTAGAGGCGTATGAGGTCGTACGAAACCCACACCCATAAAGAACGGTATCTGTTTCTTTGAATCTGCCAGTTCATTGAGCCTCTTAACGGCCCATTGGCAATTGAGTTCGTCACCGGTTAAATCACGTTCCTCCTCCGATTCATATTTCATTTCTCGTTGGTCCTTCCATCCGCCAGTGAGCCATGTATAGTTTTTTCCAGTAGCAGGTGATTCTTTGTTGCTGACCTTGGATAGAGGGCCGTAATTTCCGTCAATGATCCCGAAGTCACCCCTAAATGGTGCGGGCACGCTAAGGTTAGGAACCTTGTCTTTGCCGTCAAAAAGGAAGGGGCCGTAATCCGCAGGATGTCCAAATTCCTTCCACTCTTGCCGATCACGGTTGTGCATCACTTTACCAGTACCAAGAGTATGATAGCCATTTTTTCCGAAATGATCCATCATGGTCCTTGAATTCTTGAGGATTTCATTCTTATCCCAATCTTCAAAGCCAAATTGTTGGGATGTATGTGGATAAATCCCGGTTGCGAAACTTGCCCGCGAAGGATTGCAAATGGGAATGTTGCAATGGGCCTGTGTAAAGGATACCCCGCTTTCGATTAGTTTTCGAATGTTGGGCGTCCTAGTCTGAGGATGACCGCCTAAAGTTTCGATGTAGTCGTTAAGGTCGTCGCAAACAATTAAAAGAACATTCGGCTTTTTTACTGAAAAAAGAGAAAAGGAGTGGGAAATTAAAATAAGGAAAAATAAGTAGCATTTGTGAACGGACATACATTAATCGATAGACAAATCTTATGACACAACAACAATATTTTGTGTCTATTGCTCAATTTTAATTATTTATAATTTACGATTATGTAGGAAAAATCTCATTAAAAAAAGGGATTGAATCTAAGAGGTTGTTAATTCCTTCTTTTGTATTTTCTTTCAATTCTCTGAATTCTTTGGGCACCAATGGAGTGCCTAGGTTTTCTACTGAAGGAAAATAAGATTTTATTGGTGGGATAATCTGAACATTAGTGAATAGAGAACCAAAATCAATGATTGGCGAAACTAATTTATCAAGTTCAACTGTGGGCTCTTCTGTTATAGAACTTTCAATATGAAAGATCGTTACAAAATCAAAATCCAGTTGAAATTTCAATTCGGCTAAATCATCAATTAAGGAGAGATCATGTGCGATTTGCTTTTTTTCAGGTTTTTCGAATCCTTTATAAGTGAGAAAGCATGCAATGCATAAAGAGAGGGAGGCAAACGCAAGACGGGGTAGGTAAAAAAAAGAATGTTTACTCGGTTTTTTAATTTTTCTATCTGGGTACCCGTCCTCTTTGATTAAGTGCAATAATTGCCTGACTTCATCTCTTTGCTTTGCTGATTGAGTTGATGCAAGTTTTTCTGATTTTGATTCCTGCCTCAGTTTTTCAACCACTTCCTTTTCCGCTTGATCACAAGGTTTATTTTGAAGAATGGATTTTAAACTCATAACTTGATTGGATTGGATTTAAAATACTCGGCAAGTTTTTTTCGGGATCGATGTAAAATTACTTTAATCGCCACTTTATTTTTCCCCATTATTATCGCCACTTCTTTTACAGGTACCTCCTCTCCATAATGTAAGCGAAGGCACGCAAATGCGGAGGGAGAGAGAATTTCTTTAGCCTTATTCCAGACCACACCGAGTTCGTGCTCGTTATTTTCATCCGGTGTGCTCTCGCCCATAATCTCATCCATAACAACCTCCGCCTTTCTCTTTGATTTTTGGAGAGAGTTCATCGCAAGGTTACGGGCAATGGTGAAGACCCATGGGGTAAATGATTTTTTCGAATTGTAATAGGAAATTTTTCGATAAGCTCGAAGTAATGTTTCCTGCGTCATGTCAGAGGCAAATGCATCGTTTCCATAAGTTAATAAAAACCGGTGAAGTTTTGGCCAATATCTTTTTGCCAACTCCTCAAAATCAGCTAGGCCACCCTGTTGGGTACGAATGGCAAGTTCCTCGTCTGAATAAGATTCCTTCTTTTGCAAAGTTTTATGGGGAAGTGAACAGCTTTTATTCCTGAGTGGATTTCTTTTCTATCTCTTGTCTTTTTTTCGCCATTTCGATCCCAATCATTTCGATCAAAATAGAAGAATCCATTTCGAGTTGCATTCCAACTATTTGGCTTTTCCGCGAAACCGATGTTTTGATATGGGGGAGGATTTTATTCAGTTTAGGTTCATTTTGTAAAAGAGGCTTTATCTCTGTGCTCAGGGAGAGCAGGCTCGTAACTCCCCTTAAAATATTTTCCATATGTTCGGCGGTTTCAATATTCTCGGCATTCATGACACATACTATCCGAATTGATGCCCCGGATTCACCCAATGCTAATCCTGCCCAGTCGAGCTTTTCCATAATAGCTTGCTCGGTAGCCGATATCGATTTGGCTGTTTTCGCCATTTTTATCAGCTTAGGTATTTGGGCTGTCACCACCGCAATAGGTTTTTCCACCATCTCGTTTAGGTGATCTAGAATGGGATTTTTTTCCTGTTTTTCCGTTTTGCCTAAACGGGCTCTCAGACCAGATTTAAGCAATTTTTCATTGGTGGCGGCAATGATAGAATCAGGGCTCAATACAGAAAAAGCCCCCTTAGGTGCGGAGTATAGCTTTTGACCATTGAATTTACTGATTTCAATTTTTTCGTTTAGGCTGGCAAAACCTTCAAGTTGCTTACTATTGAACCCACCCTTCAGAAAGGCAACGATTTCGTCTTTATTTCCGGATCCATGGGCGGTGACAAATCCTAATTGATCAATATCAACCCCAAAAGCATTCTTTAAACCAGTCAGCTTTTGTTCCATTTGAGGGACTTTAAGAATTTCCTGTAAGATGAAATCGCCAACCTTTGACGAACGAAATGCTTCAATGTCCAAATGCATAATGAAGTTTGCATCCTGAGGAATTTTTTCCATTTCGGGTTTATTTCCCAATACGGTTCCGAGTATTGAAAGTAGAAGAGTAGGAATTAAAAGAAAGGTTTTTTTCATAGTAAGGTAATTTTATTTATTTAGTTTTAATAATTAGTTACACCCTTGCTACAAATCTCAATTTTAAAAGGTTACATATAGTTTGATAATTTCTTTTATATGGAGCAGATGACTCGAAGTGGAAGGCATTCAAAGGTAAATAATTTTACCTGAATGAAAGATATTGGAAGTTCATCAAGCCACCCCCAACGCCCGGTTTTACAAACCGAACATACAGATCACTTTTTTCTTCAGTGTCTTTAATCTTTATAATTTGTTCTTTGTAATTATTCCAACTTCCATTTGGAGTAACTGTAGTTTTTCCAATTAGTTGACCGTCAATAGTCCCAATTCTGATTTCTACGGTACCTCCAGTACCAGCACTCGTTACACTTACTGCGATCTCTGTAATCCCTGAAAGATTTATATCATTGTAACATAAATATGAATCGTGACCTATATGCGTAACTCCACTGGGATCTAGATTTAGGCCTTTATGTTTGTCGGCATTGTATCCGCTTAAAATGGGAGACCGAAGCCGAACCAAGTCAGATCCACTTAGTGGCGCTAAAGGTAAAAGACCATTATCAAGGTAACTTGCTTCCAGTAGAAGGGTCGCCGTTTCATCTTTCTTAAAATCTTTTGGAGTCATAACTTGGAAGGAACCCGATTCACCAGTCAATGAGTTCTCTTTGGAAGCATTGAGAGAAAATATCCATTCAACCATTTGCTTTGCTTCCACAAGAGAATGTTGAGGGTGAGGCATCATTGGGACTTGTCCCCAAACTCCGGTAGATCCTTCAATGATACGCTTGGCGGCGACGGGCTTTGCTTTCTTACTTTTTCCATATTTCTCTGAAATCGCTGAAAAGGTAGGCCCAACCAAAGTTTTGTTAATGGCATGACAATTAAAGCAGTCACTTTGTTTCATAAGTTTAAACCCTGGGTGGTTGCCTCCAGATAGACCAAGTGATTCAGGCTTTTTTTTGAGAGAACCTGCTACTATTTTATGCACTAGAGATATTCGTTTAGAATCAATCTTTTGGTCTTCATGATCACTCACAGAAACATTCCACTGCACAGGCTTATTGTATTGAAAGAAGTCACCGTCATTAGGAGAAAGGATTTTAACTTTTGGTTTTTCATTACCAACAGATAAGGGGATATTAGTAAGATGCGTTGCTCCTAAATTATCCTTTAAGCTAAGCGTGACCTGAATGTTTCCAATATCATTAAAGATAAGAGTCGGGTTTGCTTCAGTTGATAAAATACTTCCATCACCCGGAATTTTTCGCCACTCAAAGGATAAGCGATCTCCTTCATCCGGATCTGTCGAACCTAGGCTGGAAAACTGGACGGTAAGGGGAGCTTTTCCTGCATTTTTACTTGCACTTATCTTCCCCACAGGTGGACGGTTACCACGGACATATTCAACGCGAACGAGTTTGCAGTTATCATTTTTTCCCCAGGTTGTGCCATATTCAATAAGATAGAGTGCACCATCTGGACCGAAGTGGATGTCGATCGGACGAACGAATTTATAATCAGGCATAAAGGGCTCAAGTTTAACTAAATTTTCATTCTCATCCAAGTGAGCGGCAAAAATCCAATTCCGGGTCCATTCATAAATAAATAGACAGTTGTCAAAACGAGAGTGCATTTGAGTTTTACTATTCAGTTTTTCACTGTAATGAAAAACTGGTCCAGCACATGCAGTTCTTCCCCCTGTTTTCAAGATTTCAAACCCTGGAGTTTCGTTTCTTTTGTACCAGATGAAGGCTGGATTTGCCGGAGGAAGAGTTATGGGCTCTTTCACGTATCGGGATCGATTGATGGGAGCTTCAGGTTTTTGAGGTGGGCTGATCTTCGAGGTGTTGAAATCACGTATTGGGTAAGCAAAATTGTTACCCACAAAGTAAGGCCAGCCATAGTTTCCAGCTACTTTAGCCTGATTGATTTCATCATGACCAGAGGGGCCTCGTTCACTATCCACAGAAGCGTCTGGTCCGACGTCTCCCCAATACAGAGTTCCCGTCTTTTGATTCACATTGATGCGCCATGGATTACGGCAACCCATAATATAAACTTCAGGTAAACCTTTTGATCCATTTTTTGGGAAAAGATTACCAGTTGGAGTTTCGTAGGTTCCGTTGGCTAGGGGGCGAATACGAAGGATTTTTCCGTTATGATTAAATGGATTGGAAGAAGACTTTTCCGCACTCAAAGATAGGCGGTCAGGACGATTGTCGATGGGAGCGTAGCCTTTTGAGTCGCCACCTGGGCTCGTATTGTCGCCCGTTGAAATGAAGAGGCAACCATCTGGGCTGAATTCCAAGGACCCGGCATGATGGGCACCTGTTCCATTAGGTTCATGAAACTCGAGAAGAATCTTTTCACTTCCCTCGAGAATCTGATTATCTTTGAGTGTAAACCTCGAGGTTCGTTGTGAAGTAATCCCAATTGGAGAATATTGAAGGTAAACCCAATTGTTATTTCTAAAATTGGGGTCGAGGGCTAGTCCGATTAGTCCGACCTCGCCTCTTCTCGCCACATCGAACTTTTTAATTTCAATTACTTTTTGAGTTTCTGGCATGAAGACCTTGAACGCACCGTCTAATTCGATGAAGAAGATTCGACCATCAGGGGAAACTTCTAATTCCATGGGCCGATTCAAATCTGTGATAAGTGTAGTTGCAGTAAGTCGTTGAGGATCAAATTTATTTTCTTTTGCGGAGAGTAAAGAAAATAAGAGGATAAATAAGAGGGAGAGAAAGTAAGGCATAACAGAAGTTTTACTGATTGTTTATGAATATAGGAAATAGCTCTAGAGTTTAAACAGGTTAAGACTAGATAGGAGGCTATTTAACTATTCCGAAATTACGAATCGTGTGTCGATTCAATTTTAAAAATTATGCGAGAATATCCTTAATCACATGAGCTTCCTCATCCACGCCGGTAAGGCGAAAATCAAGTCCTTGGTGCTTGTGAGTGAATAATTGAGACTTTATGCCTAATTGATTGAGCATGGTGGCGTGAAGATCACGAACATGGACCACATTTTCCTCTGCGTTGTAGCCGAATTCATCGGTATTTCCATAGGAAATTCCTCCCTTAATCCCTCCCCCCGCCATCCAAATCGAAAATCCTTTGATATGATGATCGCGTCCATTTCCCTGCGCCATTGGAGTGCGTCCAAATTCTCCACCCCACACTACAAGCGTATCTTCAAGCATACCTCGTTGTTTGAGGTCCTTTACTAGAGCAGCAGAACCTTGATCAACTAGTTTGGCGACCTTGGGAACTCGATCTTTCACGCCACCATGGTGATCCCACCCTCGATGATATAATTGAATAAATCGAACTCCCCGTTCAGCTAGGCGCCGGGCGAGTAAACAATTACTGGCAAATGAACCATCTCCTGGAGTGGCCCCATACATATCAAGGACATGCTTGGGTTCGTTGGAGACGTCCATCAATTCAGGCACGCTTGCCTGCATTCGAAACGCCATTTCATACTGGGAGATTCTGGTATCAATTTCTAGGTCTCTCAAAGTCTGATTGCGCATCAGGTTGAGCTTGTTCACCGAATCAATTACCGAGCGTTGGTCCAGATTATTTACGCCGGGTGGATTGCTTAGGTAAAGAACAGGGTCGCCCTTGCTGTGAAAGTTTACACCTTGATATTTGCTCGGCAGGAATCCACTGTGCCACTGGCGTGATGCAATTGGTTGGTTTTGTCCACCGCCCACGGAAGTGAGAACGACAAATCCGGGAAGGTTTTGAGTCTCAGCACCCAAGCCGTAAAGCACCCACGAACCCATGCTCGGTCGACCCGAAATTTGACTTCCCGTATTCATGTAAGTGTGAGCAGGGTCATGATTTATTTGCTCGGTGGTCATGGAGCGAACAATACAAATATCATCTGCTACTGAGCCTATTTTGGGAAATGCGGTACTAAAATGTTGGCCGGATTTACCCCATTTCTTGAACTCAAGTTGTGGGGCCAAGCATTTTAATTGCTTCCCTTGTAACTGGGCGATTGGTTGGCCTTTGGTAATTGATTGAGGCATTGGTTGGCCATCCATTTCCTTGAGCTTGGGTTTATAGTCAAAAGTTTCCAAGTGGGATGGTCCGCCTGCCATGCAAAGGAAAATGACCCGCTTGGCTTTAGGGTTGCCCGTAACCTTTGCATTCAATGGTAAGTTTGCAGGCCAAGCATGGGGAGATTTTAATGAATTCCCGGCCAGCATGCTCGATAGGGCAGTGGAACCGATACCCATGGAGGAATGGTTAATAAAGCTACGACGATTAATCAAAAATGGGTTCATACAATTGGGTAATTAGAAACGAGCGGTGGTTTCGTATAAATTAAGAAGAGTTCGAGAAACTGAAGTCCAGGCAGCTAATTCGGCTAATTTTTCATTCTTATCGATTGGCTTTTCTCCTGTTTGAAGAAGGGCCAAGGCCGCCGGTTCATCCACACGGTATCGATTGCGCTGCTCGGTAAGTAAATCACTTACTACCTCCTTCTCCTTTCCAGTGGGTTTGCGAGTGAGAGTAAGCTCGAAAGCCTTTTCGATTCTTTCAGAATCGTTTTTCGCAGAGAGTTTGAGTACTCGTTCGGCTAAGGCCCTTGCTGCCTCAACAAAAACTGGATCATTAAGCAACACTAGCGCTTGTTGGGGGATGTTGGAGCGAGGCCGTTCGGCGGTACATTCCTCCCGACTGGGGGCGTCAAAGGCGAGCATTGCCGGATGAGTAAAACTCCGGCAATGAAAAGTGTAGAGAGCTCGTCGGTATAAATCTTTGCCTTTACTGGCTTGCCATTTGCGGGCGGGAAAGTTGAGGTGCCGCCAATAGCCTGCAGGCTGGTATGGTTTTACGCTAATTCCACCCAACTGGTGTTCAAGCAATCCACTAATAGAAAGTGCAGTATCGCGGACAAACTCTGCATCTACTCGGTAACGAGATTGCCTAGCGTATAATCGGTTGAGTGGGTCGGCTTTGGCTAATTCATCGGAAGGAGTGGAGTTTTGTTTGTAAGCATCAGAAGTGATGAGGGTACGGATTAAATTTTTAATATCCCAGTTGTTTTTGCGGAAATCAGTGGCCAAGTAATCAAGTAGTTTCGGATGAGTCGGGGGTTCTCCCTGTCCGCCTAAATCTTCAAGCCTTCGTGAAAGGCCATAGCCAAAAAATAGCTTCCATATTCGATTTGCAAAGGCTCGAGCGGGAAGGGGGTTTTCCTTAGATTTTACCCAATTGGCCAAGTCCATTCTGCTGGCCTTTCGATCTCCTGTATCAAGTTTGCCCATGAATTCAGGGATGGCTGGTTGGACGACCTCGCCAGTTTGATCCAACCAATTTCCACGCGGTAAAATTCTAACCATTCGTTTGTTCCCTGTCTCGGAAATGAGCATGCTACGAAATGAATTTCTAAAGTTAGTTGTGGCATCATTGGCCTTTTTTATATTTTCATCCAATTGAGCCAATTCATCATCCTTCAATTTAACCCGAGAACGAAGATCTAGGACTTGGGTTGGAACCTTGTCGTATACGAATCTTAAAAAATGAGATTTTAGAAGAATACTTTCAGCTTTAGAACGATCCTTTCCCGTTTTTTTTGCCAACTTTTGTATGTTTCCAGATAGAGTTTTGTCACCCTTGGCCAGGGTAGTCCATTTTTTTAAGGAATGATTTGGGCTTTCACGGGGATCAAAATTTGAATTTACCCCAACCTTATCCCAGTAAATCGTGCCGTTCCACTGAGTGAAGGCAATACCATTCACTTTAGCATTTGGCTTGAGACCAATCTTCTTTGCTTGAACGGATAATCGAACCCATTTACCGAGTTCTGGGAGTGGTCCCATTTTGATCCGAGACGTGGTATTTTCTTTTCCATAAGGAATCAGAGATTCCCCCCAGTAGGCTCGGTGTTCCCAATTACCGTCGTTTAATTGGAGCATTACCTGCCTAGGTGGATTTTTTGGATCTAAGTAAACATAGGCGAAGAATTCGTCTTGGTTCGATATAATAGTGTATGGATTCTTGGAATTAACAAAGAAATGCTGGTTGTTTCCCGAGCCAGTACGAACAACTGATTTGATTCCCGAAAAAACGGGACTTTCTACTAATTTCCATTCTCCATTTATTTCGGCATTAAGTGGGGCAGAATCCTCTACGAAAATCCTTTGGTTCACAACTGTTTGATTTGCTTCAGGTTCGTCGTAGGTAAATCCCTTTAATGCCTCATCAAGTTCAGGTATGAGTGATGATTTTTCCTGTTGAATTTTAACTTCGTTTGATTTCTTGGCTGATTCGGCAAGTTTCTTTTGATTCTCGAGTTCACTTAGTTTTTTCTTCTGCTCATCAGTGGGTACTTTCATGTTGGGCTTTCTTCGACCATTTGGTTTTTCCTTGATATCAGAAAAAAAGGCGGCCAGAGAATAGAAATCTTTGATTGTGAACGGATCATATTTGTGGTCGTGACATTGGGCACATCCGGTAGTAGCACCTAACCAAACAATTCCGAAGTTACGAACTCGATCAGCCTGGGAAATAGCAATATACTCGGCAGCCTGTGCACCGCCCTCTTCGGTCGTTTGGAGGAGGCGGTTATATCCAGAAGCGATCTTTTGATTTGTTGTTGCCTCGGGGATCAGGTCACCGGCCAAGTTTTCGATGACAAATTGATCGAAAGGCATATTTTGATTGAAGGCTTCAATTACATAGTCTCGATAGGCAGAAACTTCCATAAATACATCACTATGATAGCCTATGGTGTCTGAGTATCGAACTAAGTCGAGCCAATGGACCGCCATCCGCTCACCAAACCTTTCATCGTTAAGCAACCGTTCAACTAATTGATCAAAGGCATTTTCAGATTTATCGTTGAGAAAAACATTGGCCTCCTCAGGCGAAGGTGGCATGCCTACCAAGTCGAAATATAGTCTACGCACAAGGGTGATATTATCCGCTTGATTTGCAAAGGAAAAGGATTCGCCTTTTAGTTTTTGCCCCAAAAATCGATCGACGGGGTGGGCAGATTTTGTTTTTTGATTAGTTTGGGGTAAAGGCGGATTTGAGATGGGTAAAAAAGACCAGTGTTCCTCATAAATCGCTCCCTGCTTAATCCAATCCTCAAGAATTTTCTTTTGTTCATTGGAGAGAACTTTGCCGGTTTCGGGTGGGGGCATGAGTTCATCTTTATCATCACTATGTAAGCGAAAAACCAGTTCACTTTCTTCTGGTTTTCCAGGAACAACGGCCGAATAACCTCCGAGGTCTTTTAATGCACCTGCGGACAGATCAAGTCGTAACTTAGCTTCTCTTGTTCCTTTATCTGGACCATGGCAATGAAAACAGTATTCGGATAGAATTGGACGAACTTGTTTAGTGAAATCAACCTCTTTTGCACTGAATAGCACTTGATAGTTAAAGATCGCAAAATATACAGCAATTACTTTTCTTATTTTGGATGATAACATAAACCTAAACCTATTTTTTGAATTATTGTTATCAATGAGAAAGATATAATTCTAAGGATATTTTTATATGAGGCTTAACAATGTCGACAGTGAATTGAGATCGGAAATCAATTAATAAACACATAATATTTCTATCTTCTCAAACGGAGATAGAAATGTATAAATAGTAAGATAAGTAATGTCTCCTTAAAGAAGACAGAAAACCAATTTAAATAAAAATATTCTAGAGCCTAATCATTTCACCTGACCGAAATGATTTGTCGGCGGCAAGCACAATTTCACTAGCCCGAATAGCACTGTCCTGATGCTCGGTGAGGTCGGTTCTTCCCAGAATTCCGTCGAGAAAGAATAACTGTTCCCTCCGGCAGAGTTCGTTGTGATCAGGTTCATCGTCCAAGTCAATAAATTCATCATCTTGTTCTAATTCGCCTTTTTCATTTTTCTTGCTGCGGTGGACCAAGATTCGCTCGGTTTGAGTATGGGCGTCGACGCTGGACGATTTACCCCGTGAACCAGCATCTGAGGCCACGATACTGGCACTACCCAAAGGTCCCACCACATCTTTAATGAAAAAAGCAGTCTCGCTCATCATTGGTCCCCATCCGGCTTCGTACCAACCGACACTACCGTCATCAAAAGTAACCTGGAGATGACCGTAATTAATTTTATCATCGGGGAGCTCATTACTTAATTGAGCACCCAAGCCAGAAACTCGGGTTGGGCGTGAACCAGTCATTTGACACATCACATCTACATAATGGACTCCACAATCGACGATCGGTGAGATCGAGGAGAGTAAGCTTTTATGGGTTTCCCAATTTTTACCATATGATTGTTGGTTCAAATTCATCCGCATGACTAAGGGCTTACCTAAAGTTTTGGCCACTTCCACAAACTTAATCCAACTTGGGTGCTGGCGCAGGATGTAGCCGACCACGAGTGATTTATTTTTTGCTCGTGCCAGTTCAACTAGCTCTCGGCACTGATCAGTGCTTTCAGCCAAAGGTTTTTCAGTAAAAACATGACAGCCCGCTTCGAGGGCCATTTTGGCAAATGGATAGTGAGTATCTGGGTAAGTAGAGATACAAACCGCATCGGGTCTTAGATCATTGAGTGCTTCTGCATAGTCGTTACATTCGGGAGTACCTTCGGGCAGTTCTGCGATTAACTTCGCTCGTGACTGAGGCTTACGTGTACAAACGCCTGCTATTTCAAATTCAGGAATGGACGCGTAGGCAAGGGCATGAGAATGACCCATGTTACCAGCACCTACAACAAGTACTTTAATTTTTTCAGATGAGTTCATAGTGATAATAATTTCTATCTACCTGGAAATCCAGTGTGAAGGACGATGTTTTTGAATCAAATCATCCTGAAGTTCGCTCACAAATTGATAATAACCCTTCAATTTAAGATCAGATGCAGCGGCTTGATCAATTACCACAGAAACTCTTTCGTGGAGTTGGAGTGCAGTTGCTGGGCAAAATGCGGACATGGGCCCTTCGATCATATCTCGAACTGCACTGGCTTTACCTTCGCCAGTTGCAATCATTAAGATACGACGAGTTTCTAGAATTGTTCCAATCCCCATTGTAATGGCAAGTTTGGGCTGAAATTCATCTTGAGCAAAGAAGCGCGAATTATCCTCGAGAGTTTGTTGAGTTAAAGTTTTAACGCGTGTTCGTGAGCGAAGACTTGAGGTGGGTTCATTAAAGCCTATGTGCCCATCACTCCCAACGCCCAACACTTGAAGGTCAATTCCTCCTGCTTCTTTAATTTTATTCTCAAAATCTGGACCTGCATTTAAAGGATTTACCCCCATACCATCAGGTACTTGAGTATTACCAAGTTCAATATCGATATGTTTGAACAGGTTATCATTCATAAATGTCCGATAACTCTGAGGATGATCCTCTGGAATTCCGACATATTCATCCAAGTTAAAAGTCGAAACTTGAGCAAAGCTTAGTCCGTGTTGCTGATGTCTTTCGATGAGTTGCTGGTATAGACCCAAGGGAGTGGAACCAGTAGCTAATCCGAGAACAGAATCGGGTAATGTCTTAATTTGGGTTTCAATTAAGTCGGCACATTTTTGGGCAACTAATTGAGGATTGGCGAGAATAATAACTTCCATATTTTTAAGTTACTATTTAGCCAATATTCTGCAAAGCAAAAGATTGGTAATTGAATGAATTAAAAATCATTCACAGGTTGTGGAAAACAATTCCCCTCAATTTTTTAGAATTGAGGAAATCTAAAAGTTAAAGAATCTATCGCTAATAAATTAAGTATCAAGATCTGCTGCAAATAATACAATGCTGTATGGCAACCATTTGACGGATGATATTTGCGGGTTTGATTGGGTTTCTTTTTTTGTAATAAAGACTTCGTTATGTTGATTTGCAAGGTTGGAAATACTGTTCCAATTAAGTGGGCCAACTGGTCCTTTTTTTCCATAGTACAGCCATTCCTCCATGTTGTTTTTCGAGGCTGATGCCCATTCTTTGACTTTTGCTACTGCGTTTTTAATCTCTTCATCCTCAAAGACCCCATTTTTGTTTTCATCAAAGGTTTTAATTGAATCCAATACTTTTCTTAATTGGTCTTCAACTTTGTCTTGGATTGGAGGTTCGGTAATTTTGATGTCTTCTTTGAACTCTACTCCGCTAATTTTTTTTTTGAATCTGCAAGTTTAGCTTCTTCCAAAATTTTGGCCGCCTCAGCAGGGCTTTCAGTAAGTTTACCTAAGAACTCGGGAAGTTCGATACCCGCATTCTTGGTGATTTGATGGAGTGGAGGGAGGACTCCAACGAGCCCGGAAACAAAGTTTGCGGTGTCATTCTTTCCACCCTCTCCCTTACCCGAGTCCCAAACAGTTATATTATCAATCTTGAGATTAGCGATGGCTTTGACTTGCTCAGCAACAAGCTGTGGTAGTTGTTCAGTTACAAGTAAAGTACTCGCAAGCTCGGCACTTCCGGCAGCCTCAACAATTCTAGCAAACCCTTCTGCTTTACTTTGAAGTGCGGCCAATGTACCTTTCGCTTCGGCCTCCATTATGGATTGAACACCGTCGGCTTCCCCCTTTTTGAGTCGTCGAGTTTTTTCCGCATCCGCTTCTGCAAGAGTTTCAATTTTGAGCTTCTCAATTTCGGCAGGAATGATGATATCTGCATGTTGACTTGCCTGGTCACGCTCGGATCGACCCCTTTCCGCATTCGCTTCTGCAGCGTATGCCTCTTGGGATGCCTGAGCCGATTTTACCTTTTCTGCGGCAACCGCAAGGCGTTCTGCTTCTGCTTCCTGTTCTCTTCTTTGTGCATCTGACTGAGCTACTTTGATTTTGGACAAATTTTCCCCCTCAGTTGCGGACGCTTGGGCACTTGCAACTTGAATTCTTCGTTCTCGGTCTGCATTGGCACTACCAATTGCACCATCTCTCTCTCTTTCAGAGACACTCACTTTCGCCTCGTTGATTGCACGTGACGAAGCTTCCTTACCCAGAGCATCAATATAGCCCGATTCATCGGTTATGTCCTTAATATTAACATTGATCAGTCGAAGTCCGACTTTTTTGAGCTCTACTTCAATACCATTGGTAATCTTCTCGATTAAAAGATCACGATCTGCATTGATCGACTCAATATCCATGGTTGCGAGAACCACTCGCATTTGACCAAAAATGATGTCACTTGCTTGCTCTCGCACCGCTTGTAAGTTAAGTCCCAGCAAACGTTCGGCTGCATTTTCCATGACGCCGGACTCAGTGGAAATACCAACAGTAAAAGTAGAGGGTGTGTTGACTCGTATATTTTGTTTGGATAGAGCTCCTTTCAATGCGATATCGATTGGGATAGGAGCAAGATCTAACCACTGATAGTCTTGTATGAGTGGCCATACAAATGAGGCACCACCATGAACACATTTGGAAGAACGATCTCCGCCAGTCTTACCATAAATGACAAGAACCTTATCCGATGGACAACGTTTGTACCGACTGAAGAAAAATACCAGTGTTCCAAGTACAATTACTATAAAAGAAATGAAGAGAATTAATGCGAAGTCCATAAGTTTGTGTTAGTTTTGATAGTTTATTATTAAATTTCTGTGGATTCTGATTCCTTTTCTAAAGGCATTACTAAAATGGTTTGTTCATCTACAGTTTCGGTTACCCTGACCGCAACACGATTCGCAATCTTTTTATCATTGTCAGTAACTGCTTTTACGATACGGAGCCTTCCTTGGACCATTACCTCTACTTGTCCAATTCCCTTACGATTTGGGGGGACGGGGAGATAAATACTCCCCACTTGTCCAATCGCATTTGTATAATTCAGAGTCCCTTCTTGTCGTAAGCTGTGGAGGTAACTCATTAAATAGATCACGCTGGCCAAGAAAATAGAGCCGGATAATGTGGCGACAAAAGTGGCAGCACCAGTTCCATATCCAGCATCCAACATGGCAGCACCAGCCCATCCAAATCCGGTGAAAAAAGCTCCGATTGTACGGATTGAAAATACGCCCGTTGCTCCACCTTCACCGGTGTCCGCGATCTCGGCATCAGGGATGTCCAAACCTCCTCCAATCATGACAAGAAGCATTTGGATGGATAAAATTAGGCTAGAAATTATGCCTATCCCAATAAATGTTTTTTGTGCGGAATCTAAGGTTTGCCAATATTCGATCATGTGAAATTTGAAAAGAGGATGTGGAATTTCATTATTTCCTCCGAAAATAGTTTTTGTCAATAGGTTTGAGCGTAAGCTTACATTTACCACTCCATAAGTATACCTTACGAGGAAGGTATCAGCTATTATAATATAGTTGTATAATTGTAATGAATAATTTTTAGCCCTTCTTTTCGAGACCAATGGACGCAATTATTGAGCAAGCCACTGAAGCGGTAAAAACATAGGCACCCCATTCGAGTTGAGCTGTAGAACCTCCTGGGAATGATTTCACGACGACGATAATGAGTGCAAGTGCAAAGACCTCCGCCATTGAAAATTTCCCTACATAATGAACTGCTTTAAGGAGACGGTTGAATTCTTTTGGACGAAATGAAAGAGAGCAGGCTTGCCAATAAAGTGTAAGTTTTGAAACAGGGGCCATTACTGAAAAAAGGCATAGAAGTAGAGCCAGGAAGACATCGTTTAATTGATAAAGTTTTCCAATTACTCCGATAATCGAGTAGGTCGAAGTCTCTAATTCTTCAGGAGCAAGGATTTCAATTAACCAAGTAAGCTCTCCTGCTTTTGGATAAATTGTTAGAGTAGGTGCAATTAAACCCAAACCTAATAAAAAAGCAGAAAGAGCAATGAAACAACGAGTAATATTCATTGCCATAATAGCTTAATTCATAATTTTAGCCAAGTCCTGGAGATCGGATCCAACGGGTAATATTCTCAGAGATATGTTTCTAATCGCATTAGAAGTAGATTTTTTTAGTTTAATCTCATTTTTTCCAATCAAAAGCTCATTCAGAAGAATTTCATGTCTTCCCACATCGTCATCGGAGGCTATGTCTACATCCTTAACGATGATTTCTATTTTTTCATTCTTTTCAAAGCGAATTCTGGCGGCCTTGATCACATCGTCTGGAGAAACTGATTTACCTAGTAGATCTTTCCAATTGAGTTCAATGGATAATCCTGACCAATCGGCAATTAGTGAATCGTCTTTGGTTATGCTTTCAAATACTGCATTCCCTTTCCACAAAATTCGGTAGCGAATATCCGGACCTTTTTCTCCTCGATCCCATCCTTCATCTTCTAAGTTGGTAGGAAAGACTTCAAT
>CAWUUU010000044.1:0-10365 GCA_963924995.1 uncultured Opitutales bacterium | reverse complement strand
TAAGAGAATGGAGAAATTTAAGTTGGTGGCGGAGGATTTGATTGAGGGTCAGGAATTGGACCCGATTTATCGAGATCACAAATTGATTGGTAATTTTATTGGACGCCGAGAATGTCATCTGGAATCCGACTGGTTATTGATTTATAAATTGGAAGAGAGTAGGGTCATTTTTGAAAGAATGGGCAGCCATTCCGATCTGTTCTAAAAGTTTAAGCCAACAGGGTGTTGATGTGGTTTTAGAGGTCACGACGATTTAGTGAGATTGTTAATAAATACCTAGTAGCTCAAACTTTTTTTAGGCGGAGTCTCAGTGTTTAAGAGGTACTTAAAACTTTTTAAACGAATTACTTGAATTCGAAAAAATGTGTGGTACCTTGTGCGTTCGCTCAATTTTGGGCGTGGTGGAGTATGACATAAAAAGTTCGTTCGTAGGCTTGACGTTAAGTAAGTACTTACTTACAAATTTATGTCTGAACAGATAAATTAGAACAAGAAAGGATGTAGAAAAGTATGGAGAATAATGATGATAAGAAGGGTATGTTTCGGGCATATCAGGTGGCTCAGGAGATGATTAAGGATCGACTGGAGGATGTGGATGAAGAGGCGGCCAAGGAGATGGGTGAGGTGGCAGAAAATGAGGTGATTGTGGCCCGAGGGGCTTATGACTTTATTGAACGGGTTTTTAGTAAGATGGAGATGCCCCATAAGGTGGTGGATCCATCGGCTTTTGAAGCTTTTGGACCGTCGCCTGAACAGATTGTGTTTTTGAATTGTCCGGGAAAAGTGGATGAGGAGGGGGTGCGTAATTTAAGAAATTTTGTGGAGAAGGGTGGTTTTCTTTTTACCACCGATTGGGCTTTGAAACATGTGATTGAACCGGGTTTTCCGGGAACTCTACGTTATAATGGCAGAGCTACCGGGGATGAGGTGGTCCGGGTCGAAATTGATGCGAAGGAGGATCCATTTCTTAAATCCCTGATCGGGGAGGGGGATGATCCGCAGTGGTGGATTGAGGGTTCAAGTTATCCGATTGAGATTCTGGATTCAAATAATGTGGAGGTGCTTGTTCGTTCGAAGGAGGTGAAGGAGAAGTATGGGGAGAGCCCGGTTTTTACTTCATTTAATCACGGGAAGGGGAAGGTGTATCATATGATTTCCCATTTTTACCTGCAGCGTACGGAGACCCGGACAGAGAGGCACAGGCGGACGGGTGCGGATTATATGGAGGAGAAGTTGAGGATGAATTCGACCAGGCGGGCGAAGTATCGGAGGATGGGTGTGGATCGTTCATCCCTTGGTGAGGTGGAGGCGGCTTATTCAAGTTCTGCCTTGATGGGAAAGGTAATGTATGAAAAATCGGTGAGTTTGAAACAATTTAGAGACGAAGAACTATAATGGGAAAACCGGATGATCAAATGCTCAATCGTGGAGCCAGGACTTACCTGGCTCATGCGGTGAAGGCGGCTACCCATCCGGTTCGCAGAGAAATCCTGAAGTCTCTCAAGAAGGGCCCGCAAAGTACGGTCGAGCTTGAGGGGGAGTTGAATGAGTCCCGTTATAATCTTTACCATCACTTGGATGTTTTATCATCTGCTGGGTTGGTGAAGGAGAGTTCTTCGAAGGGCGGTGGTAAGACTCGTCACTTCGCTTTGAGGGAACCAAAGCGGCCTGAGTTGGCAGTTTTACTTTTTGATGAGGCGGAGTTGAAGCAGGATCCAAAGGGCAGAGAGCACTTGCTTGATGCACTTGAGGAGCTTGAAGGAAAACCCATCCCGCATCGGGATAAGGTGGTATCGGCTGAGATTCAGCTCAGGTATCCCTGGTCGAAGTAATTCTCGGTTCAGTTGACAGGGTTTTGCCCTGTCGGCGGTGATTCATTCAAAATATCCCCCCATCTTGGGAATGGATTTTCTGTCTATAGATAACAAGCAACAATGGGTTGCGTGGCGAAAAATTTAATTAATAAAAAATAAAACAGATAAGGAAAACAAAGAAGTATGAGTATATTCAAAACAAAGTTAGATTATGATAAAGTATTAGCGGATCAGGAAAATGAGGTTCATTTGGTGACCCGGATTGATGCCCCTGAATTGATTTCGGATGTGCGAAAGCCGGTGGCATTTGCAATTTGTTTGGACCGGAGCGGTTCGATGGCGGAAGAGGGGAAATTTGATTATGCCTTGCAGGCGTGCGAGGGGGTGGTGAAGAATTTACGTGCGGATGATCTTTTTTCCCTGGTTACTTTTGACAGTGAGGTGGAAGTCGTTCTTCCCTTGGCTAAAATTGAGGATAAGGAACAAGTTTGTAAGGTAATATTGAATTTGTCCACACGTGGGATGACTAATTTGAGCGGTGGTTGGGAACAGGCCAAAGATCAGTTGATCAAGGCTGAACCGGGTATGCTAAAGAGGATGTTGCTCCTTACCGATGGGATGGCAAATCGTGGGATTACGGATCATCGGGAATTAATCACATTGGTTGGGGTTGGTTTGCGGAATGATGGGATCCGGACATCGTGCCTGGGTTTTGGAGATCATTACCAGGAGGATTTACTTTCGGATATGGCGACTCATTCAACGGGAAATTTTTACGATGTTGATTCGAAGGAAAAACTACCCACCGTTTTTGCGGCTGAATTGGAGGGTGCTTTGAGAATTTCAATTGAAAATCTGCGGGTGCGGATAAAGCAGGAGGAGCAGTGTGAATCATGGGATGACTTTGGGGGAATGAGGAAAACATTACTTGAGGATGGCCGTTCGGAACTTCTGATTGGTGATTTAGTTTCGGAGGAGGTGCGATCTTTTGCCCTCGAAATGAAGGTGCGTTCGAGTGATTCTGGAATGACTGGGGATTTGATTTCCATGGAATTTGTTTATGATCTTGTTTTGGAAGAAGGTAAGGAATCTATGACGGAATCAAGGACGGTAGAAATATCCTTTGTGGATAATCCAAAAGATGTGGTTTTAAATGACTCGGTTCTTTCAATTGTTACCACTCAACGGACATCCAAAATAATCCGCCAGGCGATCGAAAAAATTGATCGTGGCGAAGAGTTGGAAGCGATCGAATTCCTAAAGGGTGAATTGAGTAAGTTGGATAACTTGGAGCGGCCCAAATTAACTGCTGATTCAGAGATGTTGATCCGTTCGACAATCGAGAAAATTGAAATGGGTTGGAGGCGAAGCAGGGGGCGTAAGTTCGCACAGTACAGTTCGCGTTCGTATGCGAAGATGAGTTCGTCGGAATATTGGTCGGCAGAGGAATCATACAGCCCATCCTTTAAAGAGACTAGTGACGACGAGTTATGATTGTGAATCGGTTACAGAATAAACTTCACAAGTTGAAGGATCCACAAATGCACTTCCCTTTCAGTGGAATCGGAGTAAAGCCACAGTACGAGGTAAAAGTTTTTGGGACGAAAGAAAATAATTTACAGTTTTTTGTAAATGAAGACGGTAGCCGATCTCAGATGTATTCGATGACTGCGTTTGTGAAGGATGATCATTTGTTTATCGGGCGTTATGGAGATTATTATTCCTGGCATCCAGATGGTAAGTTAAAGGGGATCGTTCGCACTGCCAGGGGGAGGCAACATGGCGAACAGGTTAGCTGGTATGCTGATGGGTCTTTAAGTAAAAGTTGGAACTGGCATTATGGAGAATTTCATGGCCGGTGGATGGAATGGTATGAGAGTGGAGTGACTTCTTTCCAGGGACATTACCGGCATGGTAAGAAGCATGGCAAGTGGTGGCAGTGGTATGAAAATGGACGGATGAAGGTGTCAGGAGAGTTCCTAGATGGATATGCCTTGGATCTGACGGTGTGGAAGCCAGATGGGTCACTCTGCCCGGAGTCCGGGGTGAATGCCGGTTTTGGATGCTGGCTCAGCTATGAAGGGAACGGTGATCTCAAAGACCAGGCGGAAATTTCCAACGGAGAAATTGTTTACGACTATGATGAGGAGGACTTCGAAGATGAGGATGATTACGAAACTGAATAAAAAACTAAAAGTTTCGTGCTTCTAAATTGGATCAATTTCTTTTCTGTGAAACTTTGGCTTGGATTAGCTTGGTGCAGGAGGTTTAACTTCCAATTAACCTAATTTTAAGTTCGGCTAAGTTTACAAATTTTTCGATTCCGGTGTGCCAGAGGGATAATTCTTCGAGGTTTAGTGTGGGGAGTAGGTGATAAAGTTTAAGGAGCGAGATGGGCCCCAAGTCAGTGCTGTTTCGATGGTTGTGGAGGTGGACTTCGATTTCGGGAATTTCAGCTGGTAGGAGAGTAATATTATTGAATTCTTTTACTCTGTTTTCTCCACAAACGACCACATCTTTTTTATTATTATCCACAATGATGAGTTTTCCCAGTACCAGTTGTTTGGCAATTTTCTGGGCAAGTGGAGAGAGTTTTGGATCGGATTTTAAATTAAGTGTTTCGCGGAGCCGGGGTCTTGCCTGGGATAGGCAAAAGATTCGTTCACAGAACAAGTCGGCTTCTTCCTTGGTGATGGTATGTCCAATGATTTTCATATCCGTAATTATAACAAAGGAGTAATAAAAAAGACAGGTTTCGACCGTGTCATAAGTGTCATAGGAGTGGTAAATCCAATATTATTTTTAGTCATCAGAATTCGCCTGAAACTCGCCTTTTATACTTTCTAAATACTGGTCATTACTAGTGTCAGCTGCCGCTTTCAAAGCCTCAATAAATTCGGAACAGAATTCATCCACCTTGTTTTGTCTTTCGGACTTGGGGACCTGAGCGACGACTCCCGGATTGTTTACTCTTCTAAATAAATGAACGAGGTAGCCTGTTGCCTGGTTGAGTATTTTGTTGTCTTTCCATCCTGTGGCAATTTGGAGAGCGGTTACATCAGGCGCTTTTGACCAGCGTTCCGCATGACGAATTTCCAATTCAATAATATGATTTTCAAAGGAAAGAAGATTGGAAGCTAAGCCACCGTACATTCTGTAGCATTTATCCCGACTGTGAATATGATGGACGCGAATTTCTTCAAGTTCAGGAGAAAGGTTTCGTTTTAATTGATTTATATTTTTCATTTCGGAAGGATACATTAAATACCCCCATGAAAAGAAGGATGCAGGGTGTCATATGTGTCATATGAAAATTTATTTGTTGAGAGTATGTATTACAGACTTGCTTGGGAATTTATTCGTTACTACAAATTTATTAGATTATGCCCAAGAATTATGTTAGCCGGAGATTATTTCTTAAGGGAGCGGGGGTTTCTATGGCGTTGCCTATGCTTGAGGCAGCGATACCGGTAACCTTGGCCAAGGGACAAATACGCAAGCCGGTCAAACGCTTTGTCTGTCTTTCCAATAATTACGGGGTTTATCAAAAGGCATTTTTTCCGGAGGCGTCGGATACGGGAATAGACTATACCATGCCGGAGACTTTGGCTTCCCTTGAGAAGCATAGACAGGAAATTTCTCTTTTTCAAAATCTGGATCATGGGTTTACGGGTGGGCATGCTGGTGTGCCTGTTTTGTTAAGCGGAGTACGGCCAATCCTTGCCCATAATTTTGAGGAGGGGAATATTAGCCTTGATCAAAAATTGGCTGAGCATTACGGATCGGCAACGAGGTTTCCTTCGATGACTCTAAGTTGTCGGGAGAGAAACCTGTTAAGCTTTACAAGAACGGGTGTGCAAATTCCATCGATTAGTATGCAACAGGCTTATCGAAATATGTTTATTGAAGAGGCCACCGTTAGCAAGGCGTCGAAGAGGGAACAAATGACCCGTCAAAACAGCATTTTGGATGTGGTGCTTGAACAGGCAAATGATTTGCAAAGAAAACTTGGAAGTCGTGACCGTACTAAACTGGAGGAATATTTTGATTCGGTTCGAACGTTGGAGAAGAAGATCCAGCAGCAGGAGCCTTGGTTGGATCGACCAAAACCCAAAGCTCGAGTGGATGAGCCCAATCCAGGAAATGGTACGGAGGAACAACTCCGGGCAATGGTTGAAATTATTGCATTGGCTTTGCAGACTGATTCCACGCGTGCTGTTACCTGTGTGAGCGGTTTTGTAAATGGTGACTTTGGATTAAATGGTGGATACCATGGTTATTCCCATCATGGAGAACGTGAAGAATTAGTTTCCTCACTTAAGAAGATCGAGGGATTTCAAATTTCCATGATGTCATATCTGATTGATCTATTAAAGAAGGAGGATGATTTGATCAATGGGGGTTCTCTTTTTGATAACACTTCAATCCTTTATGGTTGTGGTATGGCAACGGGTACTCATTCAACCAAGAACTTACCTTTGATTCTAGCAGGTGGTGGATTTAAGCATGGTGAGCACAAGGTTTATCCGGATGAGGATGGAACGCGTGTACCGGCTTCGAATTTATTGCTCAGTATTTTACAATCCAGTGGAGTGGAGATCGATCAATTTGGGGCAAGTACAGGGACACTTTCCGGGCTCGAGTGGAGTTAGGCAGTTCATCGGGTTCGGGTTGAAAATTGTGGGTATGGGGACGAGTAATTGGTGAATATTAAACTTCGTTTGTTTTTTCTGATTTTGGGGATCTCCCCATTCGTATCCTTACCAATTTTGAGTAAACAGAAACCGGATGGATTCAGAATGTTTTTTAAAACACATTGTTTTGAATGCCATGGAATAGATGAACAGAAAGGAAAGATTAGGCTGGATAATCTACCTCTCAGTTTGGAAGATCAGGGAAATATTGAATTGTGGCAGGCGGTATTGGATCAATTAAATATAAATGAGATGCCTCCCCCAAAAAAGCCGAGGCCGGATGCAAAGGATTCCGAGGAAGTAATTAAATTTTTAACCGCTCAGCTCACTCATGCTTATGATGATTTTAAGAGTACGGGTGGACAGACTGTGCTTCGTAGGTTGAACCGGTATGAGTTACGCAATACTTTACGGGACTTGCTTTACTTGAAGGGGGCCGATTTTGACCCGCGTGCCCGAGCGGTTAAATTGGTTGATAATAATGGAAATGGTAGCGTGGAGAGAACGGGGACGGATCCGTTACGATTTTTTCCTGAGGATGAAAAGGATGAGGGATTTGTAAATATTGGAAATCATTTGGTGATGTCTGATTTTTTATTGAAGCTGACTTTGAATGCAGTGGAGGAAAGTCTATTGCGGGCAACCCATTTAGAGCCTCGTCCACTCGTAAAGGAGCAAAAATTTTCGGGCGTTTTTATTAAAGGAAAAGGGCAGGGTGAACATCCAGTGGAAACGGTTTCGCGCGATGGGAATCCGGATCATGAAAAATTGGTCGTCGGGTATGAAAGGTTTGGCAGACTGGTTCCTTCGGATTTACGAAAGGGGGTTGAACAGGGTGCAAGATATAGAATTACGATTGAAGCATCGGCACATAATCCGATTCATCCATGGGGGGAGAAGATCCCTTTATATAATGATCATGGTTTTGAAATTTCTTTGAATAGGGCAAGTACCAGTTCGGGAGGAATTGCGGGGCCAACTTCGAGGAATTTAGAGGTGTGGTCTTTAATTGGAAATGGGAAAAGGCAGAAGTTCTCCGTTGAAGTATGGCTTGATAAAGGATGGACACCATGGATCGGATGGGAGAATGGACCGGATCCAAAATCATTGAGAGTGGATCAACTTATGGAAAAATATTTGCCGGAATCTTACTTTAAGCGCCCGGATAAGAAAGTAGATAAGAGTGGACATGAGCAATGGTATCTCAATTTAGCTAGGCTTCTGATGAAGGAGGAATATCCGGGGCCGCATTTGCGAATTTATAGCCTGGTAGTTGAACCACTGATTGAATCGTGGCCTCCCGAGAGTCATGTAAATTTATATGGTAGTGGAATAGGAGGTACTGAAGAGGTTAAAAGGTTGGTGAAGCGTTTTGCCACTCGTGCTTTTCGCAGACCAGTGAATCAGGAGGAAGTTGAGCCTTTTCTTAACTTGGTAAGGACAGAGGAGGCGAAAGCAGTTCATTCAATCAGTGAGGGAATACAAGAGATGAAATATAAAGTATTTGAGGGCGAGTGGACCAGCTTACCCGATTTTGATAGTTTAAAACCAACCAGGAAGGGTGAAGCCAAGGTTGGTTTAATAGATCTTGGGCATGCCCCTAAAAGGGAAAAATTCGGAATCGTATATTCCGGCAGAATAGAAGCACCTTTGGGTGGTGAATATTTATTCAAAATGGCTTCCGATGATGGAGCCCGAATTATAGTAAATCAAAAAACTATTCTTGAACATGATGGTTTGCATGGGGCTGTGTTGAAAGAAGCCAGGCTAGATCTGAGCAGGGGGAAGCATGAAATACGGGTCGAATATTTTGCCTTTGGTCAACCGAATAGCTTTCGGGTATCCTGGGGTTTGTCTGGACAGGTACAGGTTAGGCTTTCCAAATTTGGATTTGATGAAAAAGTAAAGAAAACGATGCAGGAAGGAATGCCTCCTCTCATTCGAAGCCTTATGGATGCATACTCGGCAATTCTGTGCTCGCCTAAATTTTTGTATTTGGAAGAGGACGGGAAAGAACTTACGCAATATCAAATTGCATCAAGGTTGAGTTATTTCCTGTGGTCTTCGATGCCAGATGGTGAATTAATTTCACTGGCAGAAAAAAAACAATTAAGGAATAAAAAGGTTCTAAAGAAACAGGTTGAACGGATGCTTGCGGATGACCGCTCAAAGGCATTTGTGAATCATTTTCCGGCAGCTTGGTTGCGTTTGGATAAATTGGGCGAGATGCCTCCGTCCGGGGGAGATTATCAATTTTACAAGAATGTTAAAATCGAACCGATGCTGAGTGACCAGGTAACTCGATATTTTGAAGATATGCTTGTATCGAATTCCCCTATTGAAAAATTTATTAATTCTGAACATACCTACATGAATCAGCCATTGGCAAAGTGGATTTATCGAAAGGAGGGAATTCGTGGGTATGTTTTAAAAAAAGTTTCCGCTGAGCCAAATCGTGGAGGTGGTATTTTTACATTGCCCGGTTTGATGACTGCTACTGCTAATGGCGTGGATACTTCACCAGTTGTTCGAGGAGCATGGGTGTTGGAAAATATTCTGGGTACTCCTCCATCCCCCCCGCCTCCGGATGTTGAGCCTTTGCCAACGGATACGAGAAAGGCAAAGACGATTAGGGATCAATTGGAACTGCATCGCAAACATGCCGCATGTAATAATTGTCACCGGAAAATTGATCCAATCGGATTTCCATTTGAAAATTTTGATGTGGTGGGAAGATGGCGCGATCAATACAAAGCAAGTAGATCTAAGGTGGATCCTTCCGCCGTTCTTTCCAACGGGAAAAAGGTTAATGATATTTTGGACCTAAAGAAAATATTGATGGATAAAAAAGAATTGGTGGTTCGATGCCTGACTGAGAAAATGCTTATTTACAGTACAGGTCGAAAGCTCGAAGTCTTAGACCGTGGCGAGGTTGATCGAATTGTATTGGAATTGAAAAAGAATAAAAATCGACTCAGGGAGTTAGTCCACTTGGTAGTAACCAGTGATGTTTTTCTTTCAAAATAAGGCTACACAAATTGCACCAAGATTTATTCAATCATAAATAAACTAAAGTACGCCAATTGATTGGGTAGGTGATTATTAATGCCTTAAATATAAATATCTTCGAGTCGGTGAAATTCAGGTTTTTTTAAAGCCATCCGCCTTATTATCAAAAAGGAAAGTAAAGCAGTTGCCATGTTTAATATGGGAGCGTAAGCAGAAGCATATGAGAACCTCTGTTTTATTCCTCGTTTTATTGATCCCCATTTACGGATTTACTTTTGGCCAGTCTGTGGACGGGTTAAAGTTGGTACTCCCTGAGAGGGTGGGCCTGGATGCAAAAAAACTTGGCTTGGTGGATAAGAAAATGAAGGAGTTGATTGCGGAGAATCGCCTGTCTGGTGGTATTGTGGTAGTGGCTCGAAAGGGAAAGGTGGCTCATTTTGGCACTTATGGAAAGAGGGACCTGGAAAATGATTTGCCCATGGAGAAGGATACGATTTTCCGTATTTATTCGATGACCAAGTCGATTACCTCGGTCGCCGCCCTGATGTTGAATGAGGAAGGGAAGCTGAATTTGGATGATCCGCTTTCCAAGTATTTTCCACTGCTAAAAAAAATGAAGGTATTGGAAAAGGGTAAGTTGGTTGAGATGGATCGTGAGGTCACGGTGGCCGATTTGCTCAGGCATACCTCGGGGCTGACTTACGGTCGGACACCACACAAAGAAATCAATAAGGCTCATAAGGATGCCGGTGTCCTCGACCGTGATAAAAAACTGGTCCCGATGATAAATGGCATGAACAAGGTGCCTTTGCTTTTTCAGCCGGGTTCAGATTGGCAATACGGATGTT
>CAWUUU010000043.1:0-2551 GCA_963924995.1 uncultured Opitutales bacterium | reverse complement strand
ACCATGCAATAAGCATGACACTTTTAGACTATCTTCCGGTACTCATCCAAATCCTTTTGGCGATTGGCATGGGCTTTGGGATTCTGTTTGCCAGTCATTTATTTGGTCAACGGGCAATTGCGGGTAAAATTAAAGATTCGCCTTATGAATGTGGACTCGCTTCTGAATCAAAAGGGGTGACCAAATACTCGGTTAAATTTTACATCACTGCGATGCTTTTCATCTTATTTGATATCGATGTCGTCTTCCTCATCCCATGGGTGCTTACACATCGTGATTTAGTTGCTGCCGGAATTCCGATTTTAGGACCAATGCTTTTCTTCACTTTTGTACTCGCTGCGGGTTTGGTATATGAATTGAAAAGTGGCGCACTTGAGTGGGAGAAATAATCAAGACTTGCCTTCTACAAGACCGAGGCCGATTCTCGTCTTCTTTCCTTCCCTGAAAGATGCACATTGACCGTTATATTTCCGCTAATCGGATTATCGATATTTCAAGCAACGATTTAACCTCTGCTTACTCCGAACTACTCGACACTTTTACCACGCTACTACCGACGCCCGCAAAACGGAAAAAAGTCCTCAATGGACTAGTGGATCGAGAAAAATCGTTGACCAGTTACCTTGGTGAGGGAGTTGCCCTTCCCCATGCACGAGTGTCCATGAAACGACCCTACGCCCTTGCGATTGGAAGATGCCCGACCGGTCTCGCGTTTGAAGGTAAAGACAGTTACGAGGATGTTCGTTTTGTCTTTCTTCTTTTGGCTAGTGAAAAGGCAAAAAACTATCTTTCCTTCCTTGCCGCTCTCGCACGCTCATTTCAAGACAGTTCAGTCATGGACCAGTTATGGATGGCTCGAGAAAAAAGCGAATTTCGAAGTGCCGTCCGAAAAGCTTTTGCCGGAACTGATGACCGGCCTGCTCGTCGGAGGACGAAATTCAATAAACTTCTAACCGATGAAGCAGCCAAGATTGCCAAGGCTGCAGAATGTTCAACCATCCTCATTTTTACCGATGTTTTCCCGCCCAGTCTTGCCCCGCGAATGACTTTCCCCGGTTTCAATGTCGTTCTCGCCGGTCAAGATGTCACCGAGGATGATCGAGCCCACCATCGTGCCGACGCAATATTAGCCGTACGGGCACTCTCCCGGGCTCGATTATCTCAACTCAGAGCGGCAATCCTGCTCGGTTTAACCCGGGATATTTTCGGCTTCCAAGACCGTGTCTGTTGTATTGGCGGGATTCCTAATAGCGGTCAATTGGACACTGTCTTAGTGGTAGATGTGGACGAAGAATTTGAATCTGTTATCGGACATGGCGAAGAAATGCTCCCGCCCGATGTTTCAGCTGAGGCATTAGAACGAATTACTGCGATTGCCACCGACCTTGCTTCCACTGGACGCGAAGGAAAAGCTATTGGTGCGATGTTTATTCTTGGCGACTACAAGGAAGTTTCCAAAAGATCAAAACCCTTAATCCTTAATCCATTTTATGGCTATGATGAAGAAGATCGCAGCATTCTGAACCCATTTATGGATGAAACCATTAAGGAACTCGCTCTCATTGACGGAGCTTTTATTGTTCGTGGAAATGGCGTGGTCGAATCTGCAGGTTGTTTAATTCAAGCCAAGGCCAATGATATAATTTTGCCAGGCGGCTTGGGCACTCGCCATGCTGCTGCTGCTGCTATTACTCATGTAACGGACTCACTGGCCCTTGTGGTTTCCTCCTCTGGCCAAGTTACCTACTTTAGAAAAGGACAAATGTTCACCCTCTTTGATAAATCAGAAGGTCGGTCTTTGTAATGAAGGGATGGTGGAGCCAAGTACGGAATCAAAACCCAAGCGTATCGGCTTCTTTGGAGGTTCCTTTGATCCCATTCATATTGGCCATGTGTCACTCGCTAAACAGGCGATCAAAATGGCTAAGCTTGACACTCTCCTTTTCTGCCCTGCTTATCATGCACCCCTCCGTTCTGAAAAACCATTTTTCTCTACTCATACTCGTTTGAAAATTTTGGAAAAAATTACCGAGGAAAATCCCCGGTTTGAAATTTGTAAACTTGAAATCGATAAGCAAAAAATTTGTTTTACCTACGAAACTATAAAAGAAGTCCAATTAAATTGTCCTAGTTCTGAAATTATGATTATAGTTGGAACTGACCAATTCAATCGACTAAAGGAATGGAAATTCCATAACGAATTAGCCCAGCGCTGCCAGTTCCTTGTATTTTCACGAACAGTTACTGAAGTAAATCCCCCTTCGATTCCCCATCTCTCATACAAACTCATGGAAAACGAATTGATTAACTGTTCATCCACAGAAATTAGAAACCGCCTCAAATCGGGAAAATCAGTCAGTCACATGATCCCACCAGTCGCTTATCCTTATATTAAACAAAAAACCATTTCTTCCTAAATCAATTTACTTATGACCTCTGTGATCCCCAAAGAAAAAAATCAATTACTTTCGAATTTAAAGATTTCCTGCGATGCCCTGCTGGATAAGAAAGCTGAAGATGTCCAACTTCTCTATTTTGGAGATAAATCATC
>CAWUUU010000042.1:0-5428 GCA_963924995.1 uncultured Opitutales bacterium | reverse complement strand
TGTCTTTCGAGCGTAAGAAATGGATACCCAACCCTCCCGCTTTATCATTCAATGTTTCGTAGGTACTATCGTATATTTGGCTAGTGTTGAAAAAATTAAGATCAATAATTACCGTACGCTCTGTCGTGGTGGTTATCTTTTCAGATTCATAAGCAGCAACAGCATTGCCATAACCATCTTGAACATAATCGTAGGTAGTCGACCCACTTTTCTCATACAAGGATAAGCGACCTTGGGTATCGCTTATCATATCGTAATCATAAGTGCCAGTTATAGAACTATCGGTCGAGTCTGTTGTGGTGTAAGATGAAGCAGAAGAAACGCTCAGAGTCGTAATATTCCCATCCAAGTAGAGAAAGACTAATTGCTTACCCACCACATAATTATTCCATTCTGTTAATGTGGGAGAACGATTGGCATCGCCGCCTACAAATATAGGTAAATTGGCGGTATTCAAATTGGAATTCGTAATCGCAGGTGCATTCACAGTAAATTGACCAGTCATCGAAGCCAATGGTAAATCATCACCAAGAGTCGGCACTATCAAAAATTGATCTATTAAATAATCGCCATCCAAATCGCTCCTATTACTCATGACCAGGACTAAATCTTCTCCAAATGAGAGATCATCGGAAGTAATGGTGATGGTAAGAGTGGTCCCACTTTTAACAGCAGTGTAACTTGCGATGATTGCCCCATCTGTCGGTTGAGGAAAAGTTGTCTCGGTGGCTAAATTATTATCGTACACACATTCATTTGAGGTCGTAAATCGTATCACAGGGTTAAAGGCAATCTCGGTGCCGATAAGTTCTGTGATCTCAGGGGCTTCTATTGCCTGAGTTGAAGTGGTAGTCGATGAATTGCTCCCCCCATTACACCCCAAAAGTAGAATGAGGGATAAAGTCGAAAGGATATTGGCAAATAAAAGCTTCACTTGGCTGTTATTCTACAGTGTAAGAAATAGCTTCTGTCAAATGAGATTTGTTACTATTATTATATTGTTTGCAAAAATAAGCATGAATTTTCTAAATTCATTTTAATGATACGAATCTTTACAATACTTTTCATCTCAATTCTTGTTGGGTGTTCCGACCCCGATCTTTGGGATGAAGGTACTCAGAAAAAGGCAAAGTTGGAAGCGATTGAAATATCTCAGTTAGAAAAAGAATTTATGTACGGTATGATTTGGCTTTTAGTGGATGATAAAAATAATTCGTTTTCTGGATGGGTGAAAGAATCCTACCCCGATCAAAGTTTAGAAAATCTTGGCTATTTAAAAAAAGGGCAAAAGCAGGGACTCTGGCTAAGTTGGCATGAGAATGGGAATATTGAATCAAAAATTGAATGGGAAGAAGATAGATTATCGGGCTTGTATAAACATTGGTATAAAAATGGAGTTCTCCATGCTTTGGGCCAAACAATTGATGGCGAGATGGATGGTGAATGGTTCGAATATTATTCAAATAGTCAATTACAGGCTCATTCGCTTAATCAAATGGGGAAATGTGTTTGGAAAAAAATTTGGAGAAAAAATGGGCAAATTTGCACGGATTCAAAATTGGAAAATGGAAATGGTTTTTTTTACGAATACTATGAAAATGGAGACGCTCCCCAAAAACGGATTTTTCAAAATGGAGTGGAAATTAAATCCTCACCCAACTAGTTCCTTACAAACTTCTAGTCACCTCGACGCCGTTTTCATAGAAAATCGATGGCATCTTATTGCCATCTCTATCATAAAGTATCCACTCCCCATCGTGCTTGCCTTCAAAATAATATCCTTCTGCTCGTAATTTCCCATTCTCATACCACGATTTAAAAGCTCCGTGATATCGATCCTGTACAAATGAACATTCCTGTTTCAATTGTCCATTTTTATACCATCGTCGAGAAGGCCCATTTTTAATCCCATTCTGATAAGTAGTTTCTTCTTTCTTTTCCCTGGTTTCATACCAATCAAATACAAGTCCATGTTTAACTGCAGGCAGGCGAGACAATGAAGTGAATTCCTTGGTATTGATTTGTGTTTGGTTTTCTTCGGTCCTTTCAATTGGCGAGCTTAGAGGAGGTAAAGGTTGTGTTTTAGGCTCGACGACTAAATTCTCGCCTTCAGATTCTGAACCGCATCCTCCCCAAAAACAAGTTAAGGCCACTATTATAAGAAATGTCACGAGTTTGGAATAGCAATAATTCACTCACAGTCAATTCTCAGTTTAATAAAAAAGAGAAAAAATTTACCGATCAGAAATGAATCTTAATCTTGAACGAGATCGAACAATCTTAAAATTAATTTTGAAAAGAAAGAATTCGAACGCTCCAACCCCCAACTGCAAACGAGAGGGATTGAGGCAAAAAGTCACATTCTTGTGCATTAGTGGTAAAATTCGATGCCCCCGCAGAGCCAAGGCCCCCATAATCGGGAGAGTCGGAATCTAAGACCACCTTCCAATTCCCCTCATGTGGACAGCCCCAATCACGATGAACTACTTGATCGGATAAATTACAAGCGACTAACAATGTATCTTGGGGATACTGGCCAAACTTTAAAAAAGAAATCGTTTGCCTGTTCGAATCATTACAATCCACCCATCGAAATTTATCCCCCTGGTGATCCACATCACTCCATGATGGATGGGATAGATAAAGATGATTTAGGTCCGAGACTAATTTCTTCACGCCTTGATGAAGAGGAAAATCAAGCAAAGACCAGTCTAAAGCGGCGTCGCAATCCCATTCTTTCCACTGGCCAAATTCGCATCCCATGAACAGGGTCTTTTTTCCAGGCCATGTCCATTGCAAAGCTAATAAAGCTCGTAAATTCGCAATTTTATCTGCTTTTTGCCCAAGCCCCATTTTATTAACCAAGGAACCTTTTCCATGGACAACTTCATCATGTGAAAATGCCTGGACGAAATTCTCTGAAAATTGATAGGTCGCTCCAAAAGTTAAATTACTATGTACACTTGATCGATTTTCGGGTGCGGTTTGAAAATAGGAAAGGACATCATGCATCCACCCCATATTCCATTTAAAATCAAAGCCCAATCCTCCGACATGGGGCGGTTGGGTAATCTGAGGAAACGCGGTAGACTCTTCAGCAATACTGAGCACTTGTGGATACTCCTGATGAATGGCCTCATTGAACTGACGAATAAAATCGATCGCTTCGAGATTTTCTTTCCCCCCATGCTTGTTGGGGATCCATTGCCCATCCTCTCTGCCATAATCAAGGTATAGCATTGATGCCACTGCATCGACGCGGAAGCCAGAAACCCCAAAGCGGTCTAACCAACAAATGGCACTCCCAATCAAAAAGCTCCTCACCTCTGAGCGTCCGTAATTAAAAATTAAAGTATCCCATTCCGCATGTTTTCCTTGCCGCGGATCTTCGTGCTCAAAAAGACAAGTCCCGTCAAATCGAGCCAAAGAAAATTCATCGCTGGGGAAATGGGCGGGTACCCAGTCAATAATTACCCCAATCCCAGCTTCCTTACAGGCATCCACTAAGACTTTAAATTCCTCGGGAGTACCATACCGATGAGTGGGTGCAAAAAATCCAGTAACCTGATACCCCCAAGAGGCACCAAAGGGGTATTCACTTACAGGTAAGAATTCGACATGAGAAAAACCCATCTCATTGAGGTAAACTGGTAACTGATCAGCGAGTTCAAGATAACTGAGTGGGCGATTTTCATTCTCCGCAAATTTCCAAGATCCCAGATGCATTTCGTATATCGAAACGGGGCTTGATCGAGGATTTGAAACGGCTCCCCGTCCTCCATCTGCTTGGCCAAAATCTCGAGGGTAAATAATTGCAGCATTGCCTGGAGGGGGCTCAAATCGAAGACCAAAAGGATCCGTTTTTTCTCTCAGGACTCCATCGGCACCTAACACCCGATATTTATACTTCTGACCAATCTTAGCGCCCGGGATAAAAATTTCCCGACAACCTGAAGAACCCAGTGAGCGCATGGGTAAGGAATGTGGATGCCAATGATTAAAATCACCCACCAAGTGTACACTCAGAGCAGAGGGGGCCCACACCACAAATGCAACTCCATCGACACCAGTATGGGCTGAAGGAAAGGATCCAAGTTTTTCAAAAGGACGCCGATCTGTCCCTTGATTAAACGCAGCAAGGTCTTCGTTTTGAATGAAGGGTAAAAAAACATAAGGATCAAGCCATTCAACCTCCTTGCCAGCACGAATTGAGAGAAAGGAATATGGGAAATATTCTGTTTTTTCGGCTGTTTGTCCTTCAAAAAAGCCATCAGGATGGATTTTGATTAATGGATAGGTTTCCCCCGTCTCCTTATCCAGAATTAAAACCTCATCGGCAAGAGGGTCGAAAGCACGAGTAACTAGCCCTTTTCCTGAACCAAGTGAATGTAAACCTAAATAATCGTGCGGAGATCCTATTTGACCTGAGATACAGGAATTTAATTCATTTTGATTTATAATCATGGACAAAAGAAAGGGAGCTTTCTGTTCAAAAAAGTTAGAATGAGAAAAGAAATCACTCTGAAAATCATTTCTTTCTTGTTTATACTCTCTATCCTCACATCTTATGTGCCAAGTGAAAACCTTTTTTTTACCATTACTCATTTCGATTCTGGGCCATTTGTCATTTGGACAGATTCAAAAACCGGAACTTGATGCGACCAATAAAACGATACTGGAAGCTGACAACGAAGTCTATTTTGACGAGACTCTTCAAAGGCTAGTTGCCTTCCCTAACGCTCGATTACAAAGCAGACAAGTTTTGCTTATTGCAGATCGAATTGAATATGACCGCAATCAAAGTGAAGCTTTTGCCCAAGGGAAAGTAATTTTGAGTGATGGAGAAATCCGCCTTTTGGCGAAGAGTTTGCAAATTAATCTAATGACTGGAGACTTTAACGCATCGGGAATTAAATTTGGCCTACACCCATGGGCGATTCAATCTGAAGAAATAAGCCGGCAAAATTCTACCATTAAAATCTTGGACTCATCTCTTTACTTCATCGAAAAAGAAGAGAATGAACCTAATCTAAAAGTACGAAAAATTGAACTGAATCAGGAAAAAGAGAATATCCAGGCAGAGGGAATTTCCGTACAGGTGGGAAACCGAGTGGTCGGTCGACTCCCTTCCTTCACCGCGAAAACAAATGGCCAATTTTCAAAATATAATCTTCGGGCAGGGAAACAAAATAATCTCGGATGGTATTTAGGCACAGGAGGGAAATGGGAATTAAATCCAGTGATGCAAGCAAACGCGGACATCACTGCATACTCGAAGAGAGGATTGCTTTTGTCTCCCGGCGTTGAATGGAATGCAAAGGATATAGAATCAAGTTATTCTGGCTCAATTGAAAGCGGATGGATTGATGACCAAAGTGATTCACGCGGGAATGATCTTCGTGGCATTGCGATCGATGAATATCGCTCG
>CAWUUU010000041.1:0-3093 GCA_963924995.1 uncultured Opitutales bacterium | reverse complement strand
AAAAGACGGCCTGCCTCCTTGCCCTCGCGTTCACCCTGTTCAGTCAGGTTTACATCGTGCCACCCAGTGAAACGATTTTCCAGATTCCATTGGCTCTCGCCATGTCGAAGTAAAACTAATTTATACATAATAAAATTTTTGATCATTACATTAAAACAATTTCCCAGACTCGTCACTTACAAAGTAACCCCCTACTCTATTTCTTAGCTTTGGGGAATTATTTATCTAAGAAAAGAATTTCAAAGTATATTTCTATGGACAGACCCGACATTTCACTGATTGCGAATTATTGTAGAACAGGTCGGGGCTTTGGGGGGTTAAACCAATTTCTTCACTTTTCAAACGATCGGTTATCCTGATTTTTAGGGGTGCTCTGTGTCTGGTTGCTCACCTGTCCAAGCTAGCGAAGATCCAGGACGAAAAATCAACATTTACTCTTTTTTACTCCAATACCGGACGGGGGATTAAGATCAAGTCCAAGTGTTCGATAATGCCTTCCTTCCCTTGATCAAAAAACTGATTAAAGTTATGCACTTCCATATAATTTTCCTCTTTTCTTATCCACCGGACGATTTGGATTGTTCGACCATTGGCTCGGAGTGGCACTGAGACTGTCTGTAGTGCCCGTCATCACCACTTGGTACTGGGACTGAGTCACCTCGTACTTACCGAGGTAAAACCGTTGGGTCAAAGTGACTTGGTGCTGGGTTTCGTCACCACCACGACTGGTTTCCGTAGTGGGGATACCCATCGTAAAGGTACCGGGGGATACCCAGATCATTTCTAAATTGGAGGCGGAGGCTACAGTGTGGTACAGGGCGGCTTCATTGATATCGAGCACCAGACTTTGGGTATGTACACTTCCAAAATCGCTTGATACCACCCGCGTATAATTTCCATCGTGAAGAGTGGCATTATTCTCACCGCTTAAATCGAATCCGTTCTTCTTCCATTGATAAAAGAGGTATGTCCCCTCCGACTGAGTACTCAATGTAATGCGTTGCCCATTGTAGACCTGTCCATTACGTGCACTCGGTAATGCCGGGGACTGAGTAATCTCGGGTTTTAAATATTTTAATATTTGCTCGTTTAGTTGAGCGGTCGTGATGGTATTGGGTACAATCTCCGAGGAGGTCACAGTGCGGTTGAGATCCGAAAGTACTTCGGAGGAAAACATCGATTTCACAATCGAACCGGCGGGGAGAATGGAAGTTGTATTTGTATCTGCAACGGACACCGTCTTATTCAAGTCGGCAAAGACTTCGGAGCTCAGCATATCACGAGTAACTGCTCCGGGTTCGACTTGGCGGTTATTTGTTGATCGGGAGTGAGGTGGCGTAGGCCCACGCTAACATTATTATCAAAGTGGACTTTTAAATAAAGTTCATCCACGTCAAGGAACATTTTGGCGGAGAGTGGATTCATCCCCTGCCCAACTAGTAAGAGAGTATAGCGACCATTTAGGGCAAAGACCTTGATGGTATCATTGGCATTAACTCCATTTCTCCAATGTACAGTTCCGTTTGCTTCGCCCAGGAAAAAGGTAAACTCTGCATTGCCATGGTAATTGACTCCGTTTATTGCCACCTTACCCGAATACGGAACGGGCACTAAGTCAAGAGCAACTAAGGTGAAAAGAAAAAAGAGCGGTGCGAATAAGGTGAATGCTTTCATCATGGATAGAATTGAGGAATATTTCATTTAATTAGTTATTTTGTCAGACAGCTTGTAATTGAATCGGGTTCTATTGTGCTGTGAATTATCGACTTACCTCCTCGCTTATTCGGTGCCTTGTAGATCGCCACGCCTTTTAGGTTCAGGACCGAAAATACTGGAATTTAAAGATGAATTGTGGCAACTTGCATGCAGAATATTGGTATTGCGAGAGAACAAAATATACGACGCGGCAATCCACTTGGTCACCACTCCCGTACTGATCGTCATTACAACCCTGCCCTATCTCTTCCGATTTCTGGTACACAGTGAAAACGCCACAGACTAAGCCTTCGCGATGACATGAAGGGGGGTGAATACTCAAAGTTTAGACAAATTGGGCCCACTCTGCTCGCATACGCATTTTTTGCTCAAGCATAGCCTTGGCCGGCTCGGCCTTTTATTCCATCCATACCCGAACATTCATCTGTGCATTGATCTGTCATAGCACATAGGGTTCCCTTAAAACCCAACACTACGATCCACACGATTAAAACCAATTGAACAGAACTCATGTTCTGAATTCCGTTCTTCGCACACCTCGCTGGAGTTATTGGAAACCGACACGGCAACTCTGGCTTTAATCATCACTTAATTACAATTAGATTATTTATATATTATCTAAAACTAACTAATCCATGTTAATTTAGTTAATAATAACAATTATATAGTTCATTAGTTATGCATAAATTATTTATTTTAATACCAAATCCATGCACTAAATCTCGTTATGCGAAAATTACTCAATTCCTCCCCTATCACTTGACTGAACGGTTCAAAATTCTTGAAAAAATGAAAATTATTCCGGGATATAAATTCTTCAAAAGGGATAAAACTACAATAAAAGATTTAAAGTATATAAAAAATAAAAGTAATAATTACGCGCACATAAAACATAAAATAATCCGTCAATTTATACATAATTTAAATTTAAATTTTAATAAAAATAAGCAAAGAAAAACAAATAGGCGTAAAACATAATAAATAACTAAAGTACACCAGTATTTTTATTTTAGTTTTAATGTATTAAAATTCAAACTAATGCTAACAAACACTTAATGCATTCCCTTTAATTACTGTTATAACGCCTTTTTAACACACTTTCTCTCAATTAAATAAAAATAAATTATTTCAGAATAATACTAATTTCCAATTCTCCTCACTTTAAATATGAAGTTCTTAAAAATACTAAGTTTGAGTTACACGCTCGCCATCTCCCTATCAACTTATCTGCATTCGCAGACAATCGTACCGGCCGGTCTTGGGCAGATGAGTGTGGCCCAACCTACCCGCGAGACAGCGGTGCTTACTGGTAATCTACTCCGTACAGGCGGACAAAACCCAACAGTTAAGATTCTCTGGGGTGATGAGGATAGGGGA
>CAWUUU010000040.1:0-2955 GCA_963924995.1 uncultured Opitutales bacterium | reverse complement strand
ATCCTTTGCGGTGGTCACTTGGCAGATGGCATCGGGTAATTATGCGATTTATGTAAACGGTGAAGAACGAGTCACCGGTACAGATTCAAATGTACCTACTGCATTTACGAAAATTGGTAATAATTTTGCCGGAGATATTGCAGAGATGGTTGCTTACAATAGTGCGATGAATACTTCGGTTCGAGAAAAACTTGAAGGGTACCTTGCACACAAGTGGGGATTAAATTCCGCCTTCCCTTCCTCTCATACTTATCAAGTGGCGAAGCCCGCCTTCGGAGGAACTCAGAACTTGAATTTCCAAACCTTACCTGACCGTCAAGTCGGGCAGTCCATCACCTTGTCGGTGACTGCAGATTCTGGTCTCACCACTTTTAGTTACGATAGTAATGACACTAGTGTGGTTTCCTTCTCTGGACATGTAGCAACTGCCTTAAGTGTGGGTAAAGTTCAAATTACTGCAACTCAGGCTGGGAATTCGAACTGGTTATCCTCCAGCACAAATCAGGATTGGATTGTGACTGCGACTCCGCGTTCCGATCAAACAATCACCTTTGTGGAGATTCCAAATAAGAATGCCCAGTCAGCGAACTTTGACCTCAACGCGACAGCGAGTTCCAGCCTGCCAATCAGTTTTACAAGTTTGACTCCTAATATTGCCACGGTGGACGGAAATGGTACGGTGAGCATTCAGAGTACTGGAGTGGCCACCTTCCGAGCCTCGCAGGATGGAAATGCGAGCTACAATGCCGCTCCAACCGTGGATCGAACTTTGACTATTACCAAGGTTCCTCAGACCATTACTTTTGGTTCGATTTCCAGTCAGAATTTAAGTGCAGGCACCTATAGTTTAAGTGCCACAGCGAGCTCCAACCTTGGTCTCTCTTATGCTACCAGTAATTCATCGTTGGCGAGTATTTCGGGTAATGTGGTCACATTGGTCTCTGGTGGTACCGTTATCATCACTGCAAGTCAGGGAGGTAATTCAATTTATGATGCCGCCTCAACAGTGAACCAAAACTTGACTATTATTGATGACACCTTGACCGCACAGACAATCACCTGGTCGCAATCTCTTTCCAGCCTAACTTACGGTGCTGCGGATACGAATATGACTGCGAGTACAAATTCAGGACTAGCGATCACTTATATTAGTTCGGACAATAATGTAATCGATGTGAATGGCACCTACTTAAAAATCGTTGGTGCGGGTACGGCTACAGTTTCTGCCTCACAGAGCGGTAACGGCCAATACTCAGCTGCATCCACCGTGGACAAGAATGTAACAGTAAGTAAGGCAAACCAAACAATTGTGGCGGTTAACAATGCCACTACCCTGCCCAACCTGACAAAAGACTCAGGTGACTTTGAGTTTAGCCCTGGTTCAAAGTCGGTCAAGGCGGGTACGTCATCTCCACCCACTTACGAAACCACCGCAACACTTATAGTTAACAATCAACCTACATCCATTACTGGAATTCCAGGGCCAGCAACAGGAAGCACATGGTATCAAACTTTTACTGCCGAAAATTCAGCTAAATTAACTAAGTTTGCATTCACTACGAATGGATCCTTTTCGGCAACAGCTGATGTTAAAATTAGAGCAGGCGAAGGCATAACCGGCAACATACTTCATTCTGGAACATGGAGCGGACTTGGAAGTAACACTAACAGTTTCAACGAATATGAAATTACTAATGAAGTTCTGCTTACAAGTGGGCAGAAATATACTATTCAATTAGAAAACCAAACAGCAGGAGGCTTTATAGGCTCTAATCCAGGTCAGTACAACGGTGGTAAGTTCTACTACTCAGGCTATGGTGGCGAGTACGGGGATTTAAAAATGAAGATTTGGGGTCTTTTGGAAGCCACTAGTACTGGTTTGGCTGTGACTTACGCCAGTTCCAATTCCAATGTGATCTTAGTGACCAGTTCGGGTACTCGCCTCAAGCCAGTTGGGGGTGGAAGTTCAACCATTACAGTAAGCCAAGCGGGGGATAATGGATACAACGCAGCATCTTCAAAGACCTTTACGCTTACGGTTACGGAATTTAGTCCTTACAGCAATTCCTTGCCGGGCATGATCTTTTGGTTGAATGCGTATGATGTGAATGGGGATGGTTCCCCGGATGCAAACTCCGACTTTACTAGTATTGGAGGAAAGGTTCAACCCTCTGGATGGGCAGATATTTCAGGGAATTCAGTTTCCTTCAGTCAATCATCCACTTCCTTGCAACCCGTTTATGTGGAAGAATCAGGCAAGCCAGGTTTGGCCTTTGGGTCGACTTTGGGGAATAATGGAGCTCATTTAATTGGAGGCATACCCAGTGCAGTCAGCGGAAATGTTGGCTATACTCTTGTGATTGCAGCTAAGGCAAATGGAACGAGTGGAAATCGACTCTTTCATTTGGGGGCGACCTCAGGGGCAGCCGGTCAAGTCATTGGTCTCGGTAAAAATGGTGGTTATTACTTTAATGGAGGTGGTGAGCAAACATTCAGTGGGGTTAATTTCGGTGGAAATGTGCAAGTGGGTGTTTTCCGTCGGGCCGCAGGTTCGACTTATGCTGATAGTGAATTTATCCTCAACGGTACCAATAAAATTGGTACCGCGATCTCGGGTACAAGTACTCCGTCGATTCCCACTTCAGGGCGTGATATGATTATTGGAGCCGGAAGAAATGCAAGTGGTGCAATTGCACAGCAACTGGATAATGGAGTTCTTCATGAGGTGATGCTCTTTACGGGAGATCTCAATGATTTTGCCGTCCGTAGACTTGAAGGATATTTGGCCTATAAGTGGGGATCCAATGCTCGTTTGGCCAGTGGGCATCCATTTGGATCGAATCGACCACAATTTGGGGGCAGCCAATCGATCACGGTAGCCGCGACTAATGTGCCTTTGGATGCAGCGGACAGTAACAAACCATTCATGTCCACCTTTGACGATCCCTTTGTCTT
>CAWUUU010000039.1:0-7054 GCA_963924995.1 uncultured Opitutales bacterium | reverse complement strand
CGATGGATTGCCGCGTCGTCTGCTCCGCTCCCTCCTCGCAATTACAAAGTGTGTGCAACTACCATTCCTTACCACGCTTGTCATCGTGAGGGCGTAAGTCCGTTGCGATCCACTGTGATCCATTAAGCGAACCGCACTCTTCGTACGCGTTAATTGCATGCAGTGGATTGCCGCGTCGTCCTGCCGTCCCCCTCGCAATGACAAATATGTGCTGTCATGAAACCGCAGCCTGGATTCCTTTCCGCACCTTGTCATCGCGAGGGCAGAAAGCCCGTGGCGATCCACTGGTTTTCACCCACCACCCTTTCTTCGAAATCTCAAAATAGACACTTAATGAATGATTGTATGGACTTCCCTTTGTCAAATTCTTGACCGAATTTATTTTTTGAACTAAATTAAAAAAAATGATTTCAATTGAGCCAAAGGTGTCCAAGGATGAAAATGGGAACACTAAGTCAGTGACTTTGTCCGCCAAGGAGTGGAACCAAATACTGGATGAACTTGAGGAGTTGGATGATATACGTGCCTTCGATCAAGCCGTGGCAGAGGATTCAAAGTCCATCCCTTTTGAGAAGGCAATTGCTCAGATCGAGCAAATCGAAACGGAGTAATTAAAATACACAGTAGAAATTCTGCATTCCGCCCAAAAGTCTCTTGCTCGCATTCAGGCGGAGGATCGTGAAACGCTGAGCGATGCAATTCGTAAACTTGGAGATAACCCAAGACTCGCAGGTACTTGAAAATTAACCGGACGAGAAGCATGGAGGTTAAGAGTTGGCAGGTACCGGGTAATTTACCAGGTTTTTGATGATCGATTAGTAGTGTCCGTGATTTCGGTAGGTCATCGGCGAGACATCTACCGCTGAGCAAATAAAGAGTGAAGTCGTTTGGGAGGTTTGTTTTATTCAAACATGCCAGAACATTATATGGTCAATTTCAAAATTGTCCGTGCCCTCGAGAAACGATGGATTGCCGCGTCAGTCACTTGCGTTCCTTCCTCGCAATGACAAATGTGTATCATGATCGCACCGCACCCTCCATTCTCCCACCTTAGTCATCACGAGGGCTGAAAGCCCGTGGCGATCTACGGTGAGCCGGGAAGCGATTAGCGAATAGACAAATCCGAATATCTCATCTCTGGCGTGTGGTCGGTTATTACTTTCTGGCGGTTGAGATTGACTCGGCGTATTCCAGTTCGCCAGTGTTTCCGTTGTAGTATTGAAAGACGACTTGAGGATGGGGGTAAGCGACCCAACGTTCGTCCCCGAGTTTCTTGGGCATGTTGAATACATTGTTCACTTTGACTACGGCGTAGTAGGGGTAGAGTCTTTCCATGCGCTCGAGGTCGGGTAGGATGTAACTACTCCAACGGATATCGCATTCCCTCGGTCCGAACTTGAACTTGCCAGTGGCGGGCCGGTCCATTTCGTCGTTTTTGGGTACATGATTTACGCTGTTGTGCGGCCCACAGCAGAATTCCCAGACATTCTCGGTGATCTTGATCGCAAAGCTGTTATGGAGGTCGCCGGTGAGGACGAATACTTTCTTGCCCATCTTTTCCCATTCGGAAATGAGGAGTTCCCGTTCGTCAAAGAAGGCGGTCCAAGCTTCTTCCTTATTGCCAGCGGCCTCAAATCCACCGGCTCCGCTGTGCGGAATCATAAAGGGAACAGTGGAGATAACAAAAAAGAAGTTCGCGTCACTGGTTTTCATTGAGTTGAGCAGCCAGTTTGTCTGCGTTTTTCCGAGCATGGAGAGGCCTTTTTTTCCCCGGTCTGAAATATCATGCATGTCTCGGGCACCACGGGTATCGAGGAGGAAATATTCGCAATTAGCGACCCGAAATTTACCGTAGCTCCGTCGGCCGATCGAGTAGGTGACCTCATCGGATACTTGGGCGGGCATGTGGAGTTGGAGGGTATTTTTATCCACGACTTTTTTAATGTCATAAACGAAAGAATTGGGGTGACCCAGAGAGAGGTCGTCATAGGTGAGATCATTGACCCCGGCTTGGGGTGTGCCCCAATGAACATGAAGGTTGAGCATTTCGTCGAGTGGGGCCTGACTGAAGTCGGTTGAAGGGTCGACGAGGAGGTCGCTTCCTTTTTTCATCTGTCCTTTGCCAAAGTGGACCGGGTGGTTGAACTCGGTCGGGTTGGCCCAGCCGAGGTAGTCGTAAAAAGCCTGGGTTCCAATATCCCGAAATACAGCCCGCCGATCGCGTCGACCCGCAGTCGCAGCACCCCAAATATCGTTGACTAATTCGTGGTCGTCAAAGGTGAAGTAGCTGGGGACATTTCGGTGCCATTGGGCGAGTGAAATCCCTCGGTTTAAGTAGAGTTTATAATTTTCCCAAACCCCCACGACGGTGGGCATGAGATTTACATTTTGCGGAAGGGTATTAATCCCCGAGCGTAATCGCCAAGCTTCCACTGGGTATTCACGAAGTTCTTCGTAGAGCCAATCCCCGTTCATAATGTGGAAGTGGGTTTTATCCGCCCAGTCGCGGTTCAGGTTCTCGTAGGTTTTACCCCGGTGTCCATTTCCATGAACCGGGTTTTGGTTGGCACATGAACCAACTTGAAAGCGAAAGTTGAAAAGGCCTTTGGGGTTATGCTCGCGGTTTCTGGTTTTTTGGGCACTGGGCAGAGTGAGGAATGAACCGGGGAGCCCGTGGGGCCGTCCGTTTACCTGAACTTGGTAATGATATCGTTGGTCGGACTTTAAGCCCTTGAGGGTGGCGTATCCCGCATTATCATTTTCGATTTCGGTGATGGCGGGCTTGGAGGCTTGGTCGAGTTTATTCTCCTCTGTTCCGTAGCGGACGAGGAATTCCCCCGAGTCGGAAGTTCGGGCCCAAACCCGCATACTGGTTGCGGTGGGATGCCCGAGCATGGGACCATGAGTCAGGCGGATGGGGTCGCGGGCTGCAAAAATAACTTCGCTCGAAATGGACGCTAGGGTTAGAAGTAGGATCAAAAAGTCTCTCATTTGGATAATGTGCTTTAGGGATTTAGGTTATCAGAATCTTGGAAGTCTTAGCTTGCATGACTGAAAATTTGGGTCAATCAGGATGTTATGTTTTAGCATCGGATTTTATAATGTGAATAAAAGAAGCTTTCTTTTTAGCGAAGATCATACGAAATACCAGTAGTCGATTGGTGCTTCGAAGCCTTGATTGCGAGATGAAAGAGTTCCCATTGTACTCCCTTTGCCTTGGAGTGCTGAAGGTATGGGTGGATTCCTTTTATGCCTGACCGGAGTGTCGACTGAGATTTGTAGGCGAGAAAGAAGAAATTTAACGAGAAGTGATTTTCTTATTGCAATAATATTGCATTAAGTAGAGAGATGTTTTGTGTTTCGTTTTTCTCAAACTGTGGCTTTGTTCTTCTCCCTACTAGTGGGGGCACTTTCACTCGGTCGTGTTTCACCGGATCTACATTCATCCCTTTTTCATGGGGATGCACATTGTCCCCATACGAGTCCCTGTGATTCGGGGGAGAGTGGAACGGAAAAAAATGGTGAGGATGAAATTCCCTGTGCGGTGGTTCTTTTTGGACAAGGTTTGGAGGTGCAGTCTCACTATCAGATTTCCGCGTTTATCGGGCATATCTCGGAAGCGGATTTTTCCACTGTCCAATTATTTTGGACATCGTGTAAGCATGATTCGTTTGGTGCCCGGGATCCCCCGGTACTGGCGTAAGTTTTAATTGACGGGTAGAACTGCGGACTAATCCGTGGATTCTCCTTTTTTTAATTTTCGAATTCATCCTTCGGCATAGCCGGATTACACTATCTTAAAAAAGTGCTCACAACCCTAAGTTGAGCCAAACATCACAAACTAATGAAATCTTATATTTTCCCTTTTTTACTTACTGCTTCCTTTGGGTTTGCCCAGGAAAAAGTCGCAGATAAACCAATCACTGAACTCGACGCTCTGACCATAGAATCCTCTCCGCTTGGAACTAAATCTAATAAATCCACTCAAGCATGGAGTGTGCTAACTGATAAAGAACTCGAAAGAGCAAAAGGGACTACCATCGCGGAGACATTGATGGATACGCCAGGCGTCAGTCAAACTCATTTTGGCCCGTCTGCAAACCGACCGATTATCCGCGGAATGGATAAGTTTCGGGTGAGGGTCTTGCAGAATGGAACTGATTCCTTCGATGTTTCCGCACAATCCGAAGACCATGCGGTTCCCATCGACCCTTTAATGGTCGATCGGATTGAAATCCTTCGTGGATCATCTGCGCTGTTACATGGAGGAAGTGCCATCGGGGGTGTTGTTAATGTAATCGATCGAAGTATTCCTACCAGTCCATATGATTCTCCGGGTGCATCACTTCGTTCCAGTTATAACAGCGTCAACGACGGATGGAATTATGGAGCGATGGCCTTTGGAGGTTCTGATAAACTCAGTTTTCAAATCAATGGGTTTAAGCGTGATTACAATGATTACGACGCTCCTACCTTCTACACCGAGGACCATCATGATGGATCTGTTGAAGGTCCATTTAATAAAGTTAAAAATAGTCACGGCGTTAGCTCTTCGGTTGGGTTGGGAGGTTCTTACTTACTGGACTCAGGCTTTGCAGGATTCAGTTTTTCCAGTTATGAGAATGATTATGGCGTTCCTGGAGAACATGCGGTAAATGAAACCTTAATCGAAATGAAAAATGATCGTTTTGAGTTCCGCTCCGAAATCGAAGTTTCTGATTCTGATTGGTTAACCGGAATTGATTTAAACATTGGTTATGGAGACTACAAGCATAGCGAAAGCGGTTATGAAGAGGAAAACGGCACAAGAGATTGGCATACTCACTCGACTTATCTACGCGAAGGCTTTGAAGGCAGAATTGCCTTTAATCATGAAACCGGGGATTTGCGCGGAGTTTTTGGCCTTCATGGGATCTTTGATGAATTTAAAATCCAAGGAGAAGAAAGTATCCTTGGTGGTCTTTCAAAACCAACTGCCAACAACCCGGCAATTAGTTCCGAGGATTCGAGCAAGATCGCACTTTTCTTGATTGAAGAATACGACCTGAATGAAGATACGACTCTGAACGCGGGGATTCGTTGGGAAAGTATTGATCGCGATTATGAAAGTACTATTTCTGATCGGGAGGACACCACTTTCAGTGCAAGCGGAGGCGTTTCCCACGATCTCAGCGAGATTTGGAATATAAGTGGAAACCTTAGCTACTCTGAACGGGCTCCGGACACCGCCGAATTGTACTCGGACGGGGCACACCATGCTACGGAAAGCTTTGAAATAGGAAATCCTAATCTTGACACTGAATCCGCGGTTGGAGTTGAAATTATTGTGCGTAAAACTGTGGGTAAAGTAACCGGTCAATTTTCCGCTTTCCATACAAAATACAATGATTATATTTTCCTTGAAGATGCTGAACAAGTTCGCGACGGAGAAGGCAATTTAGGGGATCAACCGGGCCCTAACGGAACTTTAGGTGATGAAGATGATACATTCGCTTCAGGTGCAGAGGGGCTTCCCGTAAAAAATTACGAGGCGGTAAAAGCAGAGTTTCAAGGCATAGAGGTCGAAATTGATTGGCTGGCTATGGAAAGCCCTGGTTGGAATCTCATGTTATCCGCTTATGGCGACATGGTCCGAGGAAAGAACAAAACGGAAAGTACTAATTTAGCGAGGATTCCAGCAGCGAGACTTGGGATTGGATTTGAAGTCCAACAAGAAAAATTAGATTTTGGAATGAAGCTTACTCGGTCATTGAAACAGGACAGAGTTGCTGCACATGGAGATCATAGTGAAGAACCAACTGCTGCCTATTCTATACTTAATGCTTTCGCTTCTTACGATGTAAGTTTCGGTGATTCCGTAGGTGAGTTATTCGTTAAGGGCTCTAACCTTACAGACGAACTTGCTTATAATCATGCTTCGGTACTGAAACAGTTTGCACCTCTTCCTGGTCGTAGCGTGGAAATTGGTCTGAAGTTTGATTTCTAGGGATAAAAGAACTTAGTTCTTAATCCATTCTTTCCAGGAACCCTCGATCACTTCGTGATCGGGGGTTCCGTCGTATGTGAGGTAACGGAATTTCGATACATAAGGCTTGCTGGGTTCAATAGTGAAGGTTTCTTTGACCATTGGAGCATAAACAAAATAGGGCATAGTCGGGTGTAAACGAACCCACTGGGGAAAGCGGAAATTATCCGGATGGTTCATCACCACGACGCCACATTCCTGGCTATCGACCGGGCCATGCATTGCTACCCATCGGGGGCGTGAATGATTGCCGTTCTCGCGGTTCTTTCCTTCTGAGGTGATTATTTCTCCGAGTGGATTTCCATCCTTGTCTAATTTCAACCATTGGTCATTTCCGCGGATGGCCATACCGCCATAGTGATACTTTTCAATTTGCAAAGGATCTTTGGTCGCACAGGTATGGATTGAGGTAAGGTCGAACTGATGATAGGGCAGTTCTTTTTTGGGAACGGTAATCTTCCAAGTTTCATTCAGGATCGGTTTGTCGGAGTCTTTGCCAGTGGTGTAGATCTGTTCGAATTGAAGCGACAGGGAGTCCCTGTCTTCGGTTTTACCCAGATACCGGTGGAAGCGAATGTCCCCCAGTTTCTTTTTCTGGTTCCAGAACTCGGTCGGTTTATCGCGAAAGCTCGACTTGGTCCAGGCAAAGAACACACCGTGTTGATGAGGATGATCGGGGGCATAGTCCCCGGTGATGATTTTTCCGGAGGGAGAGTAAAGCGGGTGGATATAGCCACTCCTTGAATAATGAGATTCATGGTTTTTGGCTTCGGGGGAGGGGTTTTTGAGATATCGCAGAACAGGCTCCCGATCTTGGGTCAGAATGATAGAACGATTATTTTCGGTTACCTTGATCGATGCATCGGTGGGGATAGATTGAAATGAACCCAGCAAGAGGGCGAAGAGGAATTGGCGATGGAAAAGTTTCATTTCGTTTTTGATTGGATGAACCTGTAATTTGAGAATAATCAGGGGATGGGCAAGCACATGATTGGGGGAATTGTAATTTCAATAAGTCTTGCATTTCTC
>CAWUUU010000038.1:0-4994 GCA_963924995.1 uncultured Opitutales bacterium | reverse complement strand
TTGCGGTGCATTTGGGTTCAATAGGAAGGTCTCACTACTGTGCGTAAATATGTAGCTATCCCGGCTGGCAAGGGCGTTACGGAAGGCGGCACCCTGTCGACGGTCGATCACATCCGTGGCCACTACGGCGAAGTGCAATTGGGTGGGCATTTCCAGAAAAATTTCGAATTCGTAAATTTGTGGCTTGTCTTCCGGGGCGGTGATATCGAGCTCGATGAGTCCATCCACATTTTCCTCACTGGTTTTCATCCCAATACTCAGATGAGCAGGCTGACCACCGGGCGGCCGAATACCACTTGCCTGGAGACGAAGTTGATAAAGACCGCTGTGTTCCGGGCCGGTTTTGCCAAACCAGTGGTGAGCAAGTGCCTGATCCACCCTGCCGGGAAAAAGGAGTTGTCGAAGAGGGCGTTTAATACCAAACCGTTTCAGGGCTTCTTTTTGTTTTTCTCCACCTACATAGCGCAGATCTGCAGCTGTCTTCTTAACTTTTCGGACTTCCCCTTCAGTCTGAGGGAATGCGCGGTCGAGGACGATCTCGGCGGCTTGGTAGAAGCGATTGATATGGGAAGGCGAAAGCGAGAGTTGAGCACCGATCCGTTCGTAACCGTGCCACAAAGTGTCTTCATTTAATTCCCCCGGTTTTGTAGGGTCGTAGCGTACACCCAATAGGTCATAGACCGTATTTTGATATTCCTTTCGGCTCAGGCGATAGTGAGCAACCGGAGGGCGGGCGGCCATGCGGGCGGCTTTCCCTTCGCTTATTTTTTGGTCCAGTTGGGCAATGAAAGTGGAGATTTCCTGTTCAGTGGGTCGTGGTTCCTCTTCGGGAGGCATTTCCCCAGCATTTATGCGCTCATTCACTTCCGCCCAGAGATGGCTGTCGACACCCGCCTTGAAGTCACGGGAGAGGGTGTCAATTCTCAGGTCGCCCTTTTCTTTTTTTGCCCCATGGCAACTCACACAGTGGGTGTTCAAAAAGCTTTCAAAAGACTTATCCACTGCAGACAAAGACAGCGGAAGTAAAATTATAAAAATTTTAAACCTAAACATACTAAAATCATTATTTTTTGGTTTAAATAGGTTCAAATAAAAAATCCAACTTAGACAAAGTTTTCTGAGGAGGGGGAGGACTTTAATTTATAAGTTTCGATACTTTAGAGGTGTAGTGGAAGAATAATTTAATTATTAAGATTTAAGTGAAATTTTTTATATATGTTGGGATTGTTTGCCTTGTCAGTTCTATCCTACATCCAAAATCAAAGTGGAAAGAGTATGTTGGTGTGGCCGGAAAAAGTGGTTGGCGTTGTCATGTGATATATCCGGATCCCAATAATCACGGACCGGATGGAATTAATTTTCATGACTGGGACGATGATGGAGATTTGGACCTTTTGGTAAACTACGAAGAGGGGAAATACAGCCGGCTGTTTTTTAACCCGGGCGATGGAAAAATTCGGAATTTATGGACAGATTATATCGAGTTTAAACATGGCAAATGCGAAGACTCTGGAATCGGAGATCTAAACAATGATGGTTTGGTTGATTACATAGCCAATGGGGGATGGATTTATTTCAATCCCGGGAAATCTATGATCAGAAAACCCGGTTCGTGGCAGAAAATGACCCTTTTTGACAGGGAACAAAGAGTACCAATTGTAATAGATTTGGATGAGGATGGGCTGAATGATTTGGTGGTGGGTGCCCAGAGTTGGTTTAAACAACCTAAAAAGGATAAACGAAATCCGAAGAATTGGAAACGATACGAACTCGGTTCCGTAACTTGGCCAATGACTTGCATGGTCAACGACTTGGATGGAGATGGAGATAAGGATATTGTGGTTCAGGAGCGAAGAAAACAAGGAACCTTTTATTTTGAAAACCCGGGTCTGAAAAAGGTGATGAATAAATGGCCAGTAAGGGTTATTGATAAGCAAACGGGGGGGATGTTCATGGCCATGGGTGATCTCAACGGCGATGGTCGAATCGATTTGGTCAAGGCTAGCGACAAGGTTAGAATCTTTTTGCGGATTAATGATACAGGCCATCCCAAATACAAGATGGTCGAAGTGGAAAAGCCAATTCAACCAAAATCGGTCAAGGTAAACGCGAAGCCGAAGGGAGTTGCCATACTGGAAATGAATGGGGATCCAACTTATCCTGAAATTCTGATCATTCCCGAGTACGAAGCTCAATTATGGTATTTGGCTTTGTCCGCTGACGGCAGGTGGAGTAGTCATGTTTTGGACATACCTGGACCTGAGAGTCGCAAGAAGATGGACAATGCTTTTGTTGCGGATCTTGATGAAGATGGCGATCTAGATGTAGTCACCACCGAAGAGAATGGCGGTTGGGGTGTTATCTGGTTCGAGAATCCGCTTTTACCAAAGTAAATGAGTCTACGAAGGGGTGGACAGGGATAGTGTTACAAAACTTTTGAGTTTGTTCTCATTTCTTGTTCGGAATAGGTTTATTTTTATTATTAATAAGCACGGCTAAATATATATGAAAACCATAGCAAATTTTGGAACCCTGATGGAAGCAGAATTGCTCAAGCTCAAACTGGCGTCCTGTGGGATTGAGGCATTTATTCCGGATGAACTCACAGCTGGTGTGGCCCCGCATATATTTGCGACCAAATCTGGAATTCGAGTACAGGTCGGCGGTGCGGATTTTGAAAATGCCTTAGAAGTGATGAAATCCAAGGTAGCAGAATCTGAAAGTATAAAAGGTGAAGAGGATTAAAATGCCTTACCCTAGCAATTCAGAAATGTGAGAATCTGGTGTCTGCATGGATCTTTACAGACTGCATCAGTATGGAAATCAGTTTGCGAAGCAATCGAATCAAATTTTGAATCGGTGTCCTTTGAGGCGGTTAATCTATATGAAAAATCTTATAAAAACTTTGAGCATTGGAGGAGTGAATTTTGTGGAGAAGTAGAGCAGCAAACAAAAGATGAACCATCTTTGTTAATGGGTTATTCAATGGGCGGGCGACTGGCAATGGATGCCTGTGTGAATCGACCTGACCTATGGAGCGGTGTCATCACGGTCGGTGCACATCCAGGGTTAATATCTCACGACGAACGGGACAAACAGTTGAAGAAGGATCTCGAATGGTCACGCCGCTTTCGGACAGAAGACATTCATGAATTACTCAAAGAATGGGATAGGCTTCCGGTCTTTTGCGGGAGATCGAATTGTTCGAGCAGGGAAATTACTGAATTGGACTCAGAAAAAATTAGCCACTTTTTTGATGTGTTTTCTAAGGCAAGGCAGGGCAATTTATCTTCTTTATTGAAAAACCATACCTTATCTCCTTTGCTCTACATCTCCGGTTGTGATGATCTAAAGTATACAAAAATCGGGCAGGACTTGGCTGCCAGTTGTAGGCAAATTCGACACGAAATAATCCCCAATGCGGGGCATCGGGTACCATGGGAAAATCAGGATGCTTTTATATCTGAAGTCTCGGTGTTTATTGATTCAGTTCTCAACAAATGACTAATGGAAGATGTTCCTGGCCAAAGGATGATCCAATTTATCTCGCTTACCACGATGAAGAGTGGGGAGTCCCGGTTTATGATGATTTGGAATTATTCGAAAAATTAATCCTCGATGGTTCGCAAGCAGGTTTAAGTTGGATCACAATTCTCAAGCGTCAGGCAAATTACAAAAAGGCTTATGATCACTTTGATCCATACAAAATGGCCAACTGGACGGATAAGAAAATCGAGACCTTACTCAAGGATTTTGGAATTATTCGAAACCGGTTGAAAATTTTAGCGGCAAGGCAAAATGCCAAATCTTATCTAGAGTTAATTGAGAAAAAGGGAAACTTTTCAGACTTTCTTTGGAGTTTTGTTAATCATAAGCAAATAACCAATTATTGGAAAAGTTGGGAGAAGACTCCTGCAAAAACAAAAGAATCTGAAAAAATGAGTAAAGAATTAAAAGCGAGTGGATTTCAGTTTGTTGGTCCGACCATTTGCTATGCTTTTATGCAGGCGGTCGGAATGGTGAATGACCATATAATTTCTTGCTTTAGGCACAGTGAGATTGCTAATCTTCATTAATGAATCAACCACCGTCCAATCCTCGACCACCCATTTCACCCGGTTGTTCCAAAGCATTTATTTTTGTGTTGGGGCGTCTATTCCCGCTTAGCTTTGGATTAGGGGGGCTTATTTTTCTAGGCGTTGGTTTATGGGCGATAAATAAGGGTATGCAGAGTGAGAACTGGGATAAGGGAACAGCCACAATTACTAGTTCAGAAATTGAAAAAACAGAAAGAAGGAGCAAGGACCCTCAAGGGTTTACCCAAACAAGCACATCATACAGTGTCAGGGTGAAATACTCCTATACCGTGGAAGGAAGTAATTATGAAGGGAATACCATTGGGTTTGGAACAATGAGTCATAATGAGAAATCGGATGCTCAGGAGGAATTAAAATCCTATCCCAAAGGAAAAAAAATCGATGTTTATTATGACCCTGAAAACCCAAGCGATTCGGTTCTCAAAAAAGGGGTTTTCTGGCCGATGTATATTGTGATTGCCGTTTCGGTAATCATGTTGATCGGTTCAATTTGGGCATCCTTTGCCCTACCCAGGTATTTGAAGAGGCGTGCTGAGGTAGCTTTAGCAAAGATTCAGGAGGAAGTGGATGATCATGATCATCCATTTTCTAATTATTCTTAGTTCATAGCTCAGGAATTTAGATGATTACATCCTTCGCTGACACTCGTTCTCTTCAGCACTAGGAAAAGCAACTCTTTAATAAGCGGAGATTAAGAATAGATAGGTTTTTATTATTTAATCTTATTTCGTATTTCAACGAAATTAACTTCTTTGTGCACATGAAAGGTTTTTTCCTGATTGTAGATCAGGGAGTCGTAGACGCGGTGGGCTTTGCCGGTAAAGGAAAAGGCGGCTCCCGTATTGTCGTGAACGATGCAGTTGCGGTAGGTGGTCACCGCATCGTTCACATCGGTTA
>CAWUUU010000037.1:0-26596 GCA_963924995.1 uncultured Opitutales bacterium | reverse complement strand
GAACTGATGCGTCACTCCGATCGTAAGCTGACTGACAAAATCTACACGGACTCTAATTTACTTCCTGTGGGAGAAGTGATTCGCAATTTACCGGATGATGAAAATTTGATCAAGATATTGACTAACATTTCTGGGGAATCGGGTCTAAACGGGTCAAATTCTGTCAAAACTGGCTTAGTCAAAACAGAGCCTAAGAACCGCTTAGAACCTGCATCATTACAGGGAAAAGTCCCCAAAAGGGTCTTTGAAACTTTGGTGGAGGTGGCGGGAATCGAACCCGCGTCCCGCAATCTTTCTGATTCGGCGTCTACGTATGTAGTTCTCTTATTAATTTAGGACTAATTAAGGAAGGAACACCTATTAGTCCGAGATTGTCTTCAGCCATTTAGCCTCCGATAGACAATCAAACGCTCCGAGGTTTTACCTGCCTTTTAACGCCCCGACTACACAGCAGGTGTCAGTAGACTGTCGACGTCGCAGAACTAAGCTGCGAGGGCTTCGAACTCAGGTTCGAAGTTAACGATATTATTTTCGCCATTTAATGATTTGAAGCATTTTTTACGAGGCCAAGCGTCATCCTCGATACGCGACCGGATTTTCCACATTGCAGTCGAATCCGGAACACCCCCAACAAAATATCAAAGACCAATTTCGTATAATAATCTCGAATGTTGATTTCGTCAAGAAACTCACTCCAGTTGGATAATAAATTAAGAACAAAAGATCAAAACTATGTTTGTCGTTGCGAAAAAAAAGAGATTAATGAAAATTATCATCTTATTGTATGATTACATCTAAACAAAACGTATCTCCCCCTAAATATTTCAACCGCGAATTAAGCTGGTTAGCATTTAATAATCGAGTATTAGATCAGGCATTATCGACTCGATATCCACTTCTTGAAAGAATTCGTTTTTTATCTTTTGTCTGCTCTAACTTGGATCAGTTTTATGAGATACGAGTGGCTGGTTTAATGCAAAAAGTAGATGGAGGTTCTACAAGGAGTGGGATAGATGGAATGCCTCCATCTGAGTTGCTTGATGAGATCCGTCTTCGTGCTGGTAAGATGGCAAATGATAAGCAAGCATGTTGGAACGATGTACTTAAGCCAGCCTTGCGGAAAAATCATATATCCTTCAAGAGGGTAGAGGAATTATCAAAGGATGAATTCACTTGGTTAAAGAATTACTTCCGTAAAGAAATCTTCCCAGTACTGACTCCACTTGCAATTGATCCGTCACATCCATTCCCCCTTATTCTCAATAAATCGCTTAATTTAATTGTTGCTTTAAAAAACCAAAGGAAGAAAAAAGCGGACGCGCTCATGGCCGTAGTTCCAGTACCCCGAATCCTACCGAGGTTGCTTCAAATAAAAGCCAAAGACGCTACAAAGAAAACCTTTCTGTTTTTAAGTGATGTGGTTAGACATTTTGTAGATGATCTATTTCCAGGGCATATTGCGACCGGAGCTTGGGCATTCAGAATTACCAGAAATAGTCACCTGTATGTAGATGAAGAAGAGGTTGAAAATTTACTCCAAAGCATAGAGGAAGAATTACATAATTTAAGAAAAGGGGCTGCGGTTCGCCTAGAGATTGATAAAGGCGTGGATAATGAAGTTTTAAATTACTTGTTAGGTGCTATTAATTTATCCGAGAAGGATGTCATTCGTGTAGATGGACCCATAAATTTATATCGTTTAATGTCGCTACCGAATGAGATTGATCAACCGAGTTTAAAGTTTCCACTTTTCGAAGCACATACGCCAAGTGAGTTTGAAGAGAAAGATAAGATTTTTGATATTTTAAAAAAGAAAGACATCTTACTTCATCATCCCTACGATTCGTTTAATCCTGTGGTAGACTTTTTAAAACAAGCCGCGATTGATCCAAATGTATTTGCGATTAAATTGACGATTTATCGTACCAACGGGAATTCACCAATTGTTAAGGCATTAATGGACGCAGCTAAGAATGGAAAACAGGTAACTGCTCTTGTTGAACTGAAAGCGAGGTTTGACGAGGAAGCAAATGTACAATGGGCTCATAAGATGGAGGAGGTTGGCGTACATGTCGTCTACGGCTTACCTGGATTAAAAACCCATTCAAAATGCTGCCTGATTGTCAGGAAAGAAGGCTCTAAGCTCGCGAGCTATGCACACTTAGGTACCGGTAATTATAACCCTAGCACCGCCAAAACATATACTGACTATAGCTTGTTTACATCACATCCATCCTTCACCTCCGATTTAACAAACTTATTTAATACTTTAACAGGATATAGTCGAACTCCACGATTTAAGAAGCTGTTAGTGGCTCCATTCATTCTCCATGATCGAATGTTGAAATTTATTTCGAATGAAACCGAAGCAGCCAAGTTAGGAAAGCCTGCAAGGATTATAATAAAGGTAAACAGCTTAATTGATCAACCCGTGATTGATGCTCTCTATTTAGCCTCACAAGCTGGGGTTAAGGTGGACCTTATAATTAGAGGTATTTGCGGTTTAATCCCGGGGGTAAAAGGAATGAGTGAGAATATTAAGGTACGTAGCCTTCTCGGACAATTCTTAGAACATAGCCGAGTTTTCTATTTCCAAAATGCAAATCCGGGGTGCAATCTTTATCTGGGAAGTGCTGATTGGATGCCAAGAAACTTTCTTCGACGAGTAGAGGCAGTATTCCCAATAGAAGACACGGAAAAAATCGACTCTGTTCTGAATGATTTAGATAAAATCCTCTTGGATAGCGAAGGATCAAGTATTCTGAAGAAGGACGGTAGTTATTCCCGGATTAAACCAAATACTAAGTCTAAAACTTCATTCTCTGCACAAAAAGCACTAGTCGAAAAGTCAGCTAAAAATTCGCCGATTGCCACGAAGGTAAAGTTAACTACTGCCACGAGAAAACCCAAGGATTAAGGCAAAGCTAATAAGAAACACGCCCAATCCAATAATCGGATCCCTTGATAAACAAAGAAGGATTCCAACGATACAAAGAATGGGGGATACCGGTCTACGCCAGTCAAATTTCATAACTTACTACCGTACTCGAAACGGGATTTCGAGGGAAGAAGAAAGTTTTCCGCCAGGAGGACGCCCCAAGTTGCCAACTGACTTCCCAACCTGAATTACCAAACGATCCAAAGCCGAGTTACCGGAAAATCTAGAAATCATAGGTGAAACCAATGTGCCATTGGAAGAAATCTTAAATGACAAAAAAGCTTCTCCCTCGATGGCAGTATTTGATTCTGACTGTAATCGCCGCCAGACAGCTTCAAGTTTTGATTTAACTTCTCCGAGGTATCGATTTAAGACAGTTGGGTCTACGCGAGTCGATTGTGAGGATGGGTTTGAAATTGTTATCTGAGGTAGAACGAAATTTTGAGGATTAATACGAACTTTAGGTGCTAGTTTAACTGGTTTAGGAGAAACCTTTGGAGGAGATGGAATGTTGTGGTTTTTCTTAAACTGATCGAAAGACATGGTCTTGGGTTTAACAACAATAGGTTTGGGTAGAGGCTTTGTCTTTATTTTGGGTGTTTCAATAGGTTTTGGTTTTGGTTTTGGAGTAACTTTGATCGGGGTAGGTTTAGGCTTAGGCTTGGGCTTGGGTTGGGGCGTTGGCGGAGGAGTAATAGTCTTAGGTTTAACTGGAACTGCTTTGACCGGGGGAATAGGTTTTTGTTCTGGTTCGGAAACACTGGGCAATGGAGGAGGATAGGAAGCAGACGCTAATTCAAAAACATGTACCTCTTCTTCTTTTTCCTCACAACTAGGTAAAAAGCCTAAAAAACCTAAAAGGGAAACAAGCACCGCATGTCCAATCAATGAGTTCATAAAGAACTTTGATTCTTTTTTTGTTAGTCCCAGCATAATTTAATCCACACTATTTTTTGTCCAATTACTATTAATTGACTTAATTAAGATATAAATGTTCAAACTTAATGGAATCAATCCTTAACAAGATTCTTTAAGAATTTTTTGATCGACTCTATGTACAACCTACCACCTTTCTCTGCTAAATTATTATGAAGTGCATCTTTTATTTCCAAAAAATATTTTGGTTCAGGTAACTCTTTATGAATGCGACGACCTTGACGGAATGGGATCACTTCGTCCAAACTTCCATGAATCACAAGGGAGGGACATTGAACTGATGGTGCGAGATTTATATTACGAAATCGATCCCAAGGTAGGATAGGGATTTCCGTAACCGTACGGAAAGCACTTAGAAAAGGGGTTTCAAGTAATAATCCGGCTACTTTATATTTAGAGGCTAGAAAACATGATGGTCCCGTGCCTAAGGAACGCCCCCATAATACTATATTTGTGGGTTTGATATTTATCTTTTCGATTAAATGTTCATACAAAGACTCTATAGCTTGGTTACAGCCATCCTCAGATGGAGTAGCTCCACTTAATCCATAGCCGAGATAGTCGTAGGAGATGAAATCACATCCGAATTGGGTGAGTTCACTAAGTCGTTCTCGGATCATGCCTAAATCCTCTGCGTTCCCGTGACTATAGAGAACCACTAAACCGTTGGGCCTCTTAGACGCTTCTTTGATGCAGGCAATCTGAATGCCATTTTGAGTTGATACAAAAAAATCAACACTTTCTTTTGAATAAGAGGCAGGTTCTGGAAAAGGAAAAAGAATCCGGTCCGCGTGAAACCAAGCAAAAATAAGCAGTAGAAGGTAAAAAAAACCAAAAAGTAAAATAATTCTAGGCCAAGGGAGATTTATAAATTCGGTTATCATAAATTGAAGATCTAAGTTGATTAAGAATTATAGAATCGCAAGAAACTAAAGAATTAAATAAAGAAGTTAATATGAAAATTTGTTGTATAGGAGCTGGTTATGTCGGAGGGCCAACCATGGCTATGATTGCAAAAAAATGCGTGGACACCAAGGTTACAGTTGTCGACTTGAATCAAGATAGAATTGATGCATGGAATTCTGATCAACTGCCCATTTACGAACCTGGTCTATTAGATGTGGTAAAATCCGCAAGAGGGAGAAACTTATTTTTCACGACTGACATTGACCAGACTTTGCAAGATTCAGATATCATATTCATTAGTGTAAACACACCAACAAAGGATTATGGATCAGGAAAAGGTAAAGCCGCAGACCTTAGATTTGTTGAGTCTTGCGCAAGAAACATTGCTAAGGTTGGAGGTGGTAATAAAATTGTGGTTGAGAAGTCGACTGTGCCCGTTCGGACTGCACAAATGGTTAAGGAAATACTAAACGAGGCCAATAACGGATTCACTTATCAAGTTTTATCAAACCCTGAGTTTCTTGCCGAAGGAACTGCTATTGCTGATTTAGAAAACCCTGACCGAGTTTTAATTGGAGGAGAGCAAACACCAGAAGGGAAGAGCGCTATTGAAAAAGTGGCTAGTTTATATGCTCAATGGATTAATCGGGAGAAGATTCTCACTACAAATTTATGGTCATCAGAATTATCAAAACTTACCGCCAACGCATTTTTAGCTCAGAGAATTTCAAGTATTAATGCAATTTCTGCCCTATGTGAAGCAACAGGGGCAGACGTTGATGAAGTGGCAAATGCAATTGGAACGGATTCTCGTATAGGTTCAAAATTCCTTAAAAGTTCAGTCGGATTTGGAGGTTCATGCTTTCAAAAAGATATTCTCAACTTATCCTATTTATGCCAACACTTTGGTCTGCCAGAAGTAGCAGAATATTGGAATCAAGTTGTTCGAATGAATGATTACCAGAAGGATCGATTCGTTCAGCGAATGATGGACGCCATGTTCAATACAGTTTCTGATAAAAAAATTGCTATCCTTGGTTTTGCTTTCAAAAAAGATACAAATGATGTAAGGGAGTCACCCGCCATTGCAGTCTGCTCCAGATTACTCGAAGAAAACGCATGCCTAAAAATTTATGACCCACAGGTGTCCGATGAAAGCATTCTCACCGCTTTAGGGCTTGAAGAGAATGATAAGAGAATTTCTTTTCATAACAATGCTACTGATGCCACAAAATCAACCCACGCTATTGCAATCCTTACGGAATGGGAAGAATTCAAAGACCTGAATTTTGATAAAATCTATGCTCAGATGGAAAAACCTGCCTACCTTTTTGATGGTCGCAATTTAATCGATTCAAAAATAGTTAAAAGTGCAGGCTTTCGGCTTTACAGAATAGGGAAGGAATAAACTTTCTTCTATATTGCAGGCCTTCTAGCGGGTCTTGGCATACGAGTAAGCACTTTATCCAAAACACCATTTAAAAACTTTTTGGAATTTTCTGAGGAAAACTCCTTACTTATCTCTAGCGCTTCATCAATTACAACCACTGGTGGAATATCTAAACGATATTGAATTTCGTAAATTGCGACTCGAAGAAGGGCTAGATCTGCTTTTGCAATTCGAGAAAATTTCCAATTATCAACTAATTCAGAGATTATTGAATCAATGATATCTTTCTTCTCAATTATCCCATCTATAAGCTCGATCGCATAAGAGAAATAATTTTCATCCTTCCCTAGGCGAAAAATAAACTCTTTTACATCACGATGTAAGTCATCAGAAGGATTCATCTCCCACTGAAAAATAAATCTAAATGCAGTCGATCGATTTTGACGACGCGGACTCCAACTAGGATTTGTGATTAAATCTTCGTCCATTTTTTATATAGATGCCCCATTTCAATTGCTGCATGTGCAAATTCATGACCACGGTCTAGCTCCCCCGTGATTCTTTCCTCCGCGTCTTTTAGATTATCAGTAACGATGATACCATTAATAATAGGTATATTATATTTAATGACTAATGATTGAATTGCATTACCCGCTGATTCAGCTACTAGGTGATGGTGTGATGTGGAACCTTTAATCACAACACCTAGCCCAATCATACAAGAAAATTTATTCGCTTGTAATAAAAGAGATATTGCCGAGGGAATTTCATTAGAACCTGGAACTCTCTCAATTAAGACAAACTCAGGTTCCCCATTTTGAGAGAGGCATTCCGTTACACGACTTAGAAGAGCTTCAATCAGTAACTGATTAAACCGAGCAGCCACAATTCCAATCCTAAGCGAACTAGAGGATAAAATTGAAGAAGATTGGATTTCTGAACTCATCTAAAAACTACTTTAATAAGATTCGTTCAACAATTTCCAGTCCATATCCTTCCAAACCGACCACTTTTCTTCTATCCCTAGTTAGTAATCTAAGCTTCTTAATACCAAGGGCTGCTAAAATCTGTGCTCCTATTCCATAATCGCGAAAATCCATCTTAGGTACAGGTATAGGTTTGTTATTTAATTGATCGGACTCATTAGATTCATGCTTCGATAAATCTAACCTTTTTGACTCCATATAGAGTAACACCCCAGAACCATTTTTAGCAATAACGCTGAGAGCTTTTTCAATAGGGTTAAAAGTATCCCCTTTCTCGATCAAGCCGAAAACATCAGTAAGAACATTGGCAGTTTGCACACGAACAAGTGTGGAAGATTTTTTGGAAATAGCACCAAGGGTTAGAGCGTAATGAATTCGTCCGTCCAGTATACTCCTAAACCCATGAAGCCTAAAGTTTCCTGATTTACAGGAAAAGTCAGACTCCGTAAATTTCTCAATTAATTGATCTCTTTGGTGACGATATTCAATGAGCGAAGCTATTGAGATTAGCTTAAAACCCCATTTCTTCCTGAAAACCTTCAACTCTGGAAGCCTAGCCATACTTCCATCTTCATTTAAAATCTCACAAATCACGCCACTCGGATGAAGTCCAGCAAGAGAAGCAAGGTCAACCGCGGCCTCAGTATGCCCAGCACGCTCGAGGACGCCACCAGGGCGAGCCCGAAGGGGGAAGACGTGTCCAGGCTGAACCAAGTCTTGTGGTGTCGCATTCGGGTTTGCTAGGATTTCAATTGTTGAAGCGCGATCAAAAGCACTAATTCCAGTTGAAATTCCCTGTGCCGCATCTACAGAAACAGTGAAGTCGGTTTTTTGTGCCTCGCGATTATTGGCCACCATACTGGAAATCCCCAACCGATTTAATTGATTGCTCATTAAGGGGACACAAATTAGCCCACGGGCATGGAGAATCATTTGATTCACTGACTCGGGTGTAACTTTAGAGGCTGCCATAATGAGATCTCCTTCATTCTCACGCCCCTCATCATCGGTAACAATTACTAAGTTCCCTTTCGCTATCTCTGCAATTGCATCTTCAACTGGGTCGAAACCAGATTTATTTTGCTTTGACATAGTTGGAGATCATTAAAATTGGAAAAGCTCTCAACATACAGATCAATAACCCAATCTCAACGCAATTCGGTAATTGAGAGGTAACCTAATGCTCGTTTTTACCCGCTTTCAAGAATATCATAAAACTCGGCTTCGTTAATAATAGGAATCTTTAAACTTTGTGCTTTCGTAAACTTTGAACCGGTTGCTGAACCCGAAACCAAAAAAGAAGTTTTTTTACTGACGCTTGAAGAAACCTTTCCACCCAGAGCCTCAATCTTAAGAACTGCTTCGTCTCGAGTTAATTGAGCAAGTGCCCCGGTCAAAACAAATATTTTACCAACAAGAGGAAGCTCTGTATTTAAATCTTCGACCCCAAGACTAACTTGAAGCCCATAATCTTCAAAAAAACTAATCAATTCTTGGTTTTCCTTAATTTTAAAAAATGAAAGTATACTCTTTGCCATAACCGCACCGATTCCCTCAATAGCCGTTAAGTCATCCTCGGCGACTTCTCCTAATGCATGAAGTGATCTAAATTCCTTGGCAAGGTCCTTGGATGCAGAAACACCAACATGTTTAATACCTAAGGCACAAATTAGCCTCCATAAATCTTGCTTTTTACTTTGCTCGATTGATGAAAGCAAATTCTCTGCTGATTTTTCTGCAAATCCATCCAGTTGTAAAAGTTGACCTTTGGACAAAGTATAAATATCCGAAAGTTTCAAAGCTAAAGAACGATCAACCAATTGAGAAATCACAGATTCTCCCAAATGATCAATATTCATACATCCTCGGGATGCGAAATACTCAATCCTTGCTTTGATTTGATCGGGGCAAAGCAAATTGGGGCATCGCCATGCAGTCTCTCCGTCAACCCTGCGAAGCTCGCTTTCACATTTAGGGCAAATAGATGGAAAAATAAAAGGCTGAGCGTCGGGTTCCCTCTCAGAAAGAACCACCTCTACTACTTGAGGAATAATTTCTCCTGCCTTCTCCACAATCACACAGTCACCAATTCGAATATCCTTCCGTTCAATTTCATCTGCATTATGAAGGCTTGCCCTTGAAACTAGTGAGCCAGCCAATTGCACTGGCTTTAAACAAGCAACAGGAGTAATTGTTCCTGTTCGACCAACTTGAATTTTAATATCTTCGAGCACTGTTCTTTGTCTCTCAGATTCAAATTTATAAGCGATGGCCCATCTTGGTGCTTTTGCTGTCCTACCAGCCCTTTGCTGCATTGCAAAAGAATCAAGTTTAATGACTGCACCGTCGGTTGGGTATGAGTAATTATTTCTTTGTTGATCTAGATAACCAATGGCACTCCATGCATCATCGGCTGAGGAAACGGATTGTAAAAATTCAACTGTGGGCAAATTCCAATTTTGAATCGATTGATGGAACTGGGACTGCGTTAAAAAATAATTCGAGGGATTACATGCACCCAATCCATAAAGAACGATTTCAATCTTGCGTGCTCTCGCTTCTTTAGGATCAAGAAGCTTCACGGTACCTGCGGTTAGATTTCGAGGATTTGCATATAAATCCAAGCCCTTTGCATTCCTGTCTAAATTAATTCGGTTGAATTCATCATGGCTCATGAAAATTTCTCCACGAATTTCAATAAGGGACGGGAAACCTGGGAAATCTATCCGAGTGGGCAAATTTTGAATATGTAATATATTTTGTGTAATAATATCACCCTCAATCCCATTACCCCGAGTAGTCGCTTTCTTAAGAATTCCACTTTCAAAAGTAAGAGAGACCGCAACTCCGTCAATCTTAGGCTCGACTACATAAGAGAGTTGCTCTTCTTCCAAAATCCTCCGGAGCCTTTTATCAAATTCAAAAAACTCAGTTTGATCATAGGTATTATCAAGACTAAGCATCGGGGAAAGATGCTGGTGAGACGTAAATTCTTCAAGTCGATCATCTCCAACAATTGGTACCGAAAAGATCTCATCTTCTTCTAAATCATTACTTTCTGTTGAGAACAAACCAAGTGGATCCAACTTATTCTGCAATGACTCAAACTCATTCTTTAACCGATCGTATTCTTGATCGGTAACCTCAGGTTTTGCCTTTCGATAATATGACTCGTCATGCTCCTTGAGTAGCTCTTCCAGCTCTTTTCTCCGACGATCATCACCTTTCATTTGAAAACTAAAATTAAATCTTCTCTACGGCGGTTTTCATTCTGGTGATGGCTGACTCCAATAAACTACGAGTACACCCGAGGTTTAAGCGAAGGAAGCCAGGGGCGCCAAAATCACTTCCGTTCGATAATCCAACCCCCGCATTTTCAAAAAACGAATGCGGACAATCCACCCTTAAGTTTCGTGCATCCATCCAAAGAAGGTAGGTAGCTTGAGGGGAGTAGGGTAGGATACCATCAATGGTCAGAAGTTCTTTAAAAACAAAATCTCGATTGGATCTTAAATAATTAATCAAACGGGCTCGCCATTCTTCTCCCTCTCGATAAGCCACTTCTGCCAATCTAAATCCCATCGCGGGAGGGTCGGGAACGATGCCGCTCATTGCCTTCTTGAACCTTCGCCTTAATTCACCATTTGAAATAACTGCAAATGAACAACCAAAACCTGCCAAATTAAAGGTTTTACTAGGAGCCATTAGAGTGATGGTTCTACTCGCAATTTCATCACTTAAAGAAGCAAAAGGAATATGCTGCATCGATTCTTCAAGAATTAAATCACAGTGAATTTCATCGGAGCAAATATAAAGATCTCTTTCGATAACATACTCACTCAACCGTGTAAGTTCATTTCGGGTAAAGTTCGTACCAACAGGGTTATGGGGATGGCAGAACATGAATAAATCACTTTTTTTCGTCTGTAAATTTCGGAGGTGATTAAAGTCGATCGTGAATCTGCCTTCCTCTAAAACCATTGGTACTTCTGTGCACGAAAGTCCAGAGTTTCCGGGACTCGTAAGAAAGGGAGGGTAAACTGGAGTATTAGTAATGACTTGAGATGCTTGCTCAGCTAACGCCCGACAGGAAATATTTAAACCACAAACCATTCCAGGGAGCCATGTGAGCCATTCCTTGTTAATGGACCAGGAATACATATCTTTCATTCGCATTAAAACTGTACCAGTTAAAGTTTGCGGACAGATTCCGTATCCAAAATTACCTTCTTCACAAATCCCCTGAGCAAGATTTAATACAGCAGGCGGTGAGCGAAAATCCATATCCGCAACCCACAAGGGAATAATGTCAGAATCCTCGTACTTACCCCATTTTAGGCTACTAGTCCCAATACGACTTGGAACAAGATCAAAGAGATTATCTTTTACTCTCAATCAATATTTCAGCAAAACTGCCTTAATTATTGCCAAGAATAAAGATATTTCAAACCAATGAAATCTACTTCTTGATCAAAAGCATGGTTATAATCTAATGCAACACCATGAACATCGTTTATCCACCAAGTTAATCCGACATCAAATGTGAAATCATTTTCTCCAAAGTTTGACCACAGACCTATGAAATTAGCCCCAATGGACATTGATAGATAATCAGTAAAAAGAATTTCAGTTCCTGCAAGAAATTTCCAAGCAAAACCATCATCTGGCAACCGAACTTTGGCCGTATCTCCTAAGTAAGAAACGCCCAATCCGGCAAATGGTCGGAACATACCGTTTTGGAAAACATAATCATCATAATGATAAATATAATCCAATCCTAATTCCCAGGAGGAATCATCTGTAGTATTGGAATCAACATTTCCATAGCTAAAGTGGAGATTGAAATCAGCAGAATTTGAGGCTGGACTATTTGCAGATAGGTTTAAGAAATTCCCATCTATTCCGCCGGTTTTTCCTCCATCAACCATGTCGTATCCAAACCCAAAATAATACTCACCGAGGCGGGACTTAGAAAATGATGATACAGTCAAAAAGAGTGAACTTAAAAGAATAAAAACAGAAGATTTCATTTAACGAATTCAAAAGAATTAAGATGCCTTAGTCAACACGTATAAGCTAATTGGGAATTGATTCTACAAGAGAGGTTTAAATATCATCCCAGTTGCTTTAAATATTCGTGCGGATAATTGTTTTTTCGTAAAAAAAGGCAAACCAGGGAAGTTTCCCACATCCTTCCAGTTTCGAAAGAATTCCTTATGCCCTGGAGGAACTGAGAGTTGATTTACCTTAAGTTCAAATGATGAATGGGGACGGATAGGCCAAAGGTCAATAAAAGGAAATGTCTCAGAAATACGGTAAAGAATCCTATTAAGCATACTCAATATTGGTCTATCTTTTTTAATTCCTATCAAATAACTATTCTGAGGCAAAATATCCTGCTGTATGCTTTGCTTTAGCTTAAATGAAAAAATTTCGTCGTGGATAATAACTCCAAGCTCAGTATTATAAATCTCGGAACGTGGATCTAAGTTGTAGGAACCAATAAAGGCGACCTTTTCGTCAATTACAAATGATTTTGCATGAAGGGATAAAAATGGGGCAGTTTGTAAATGAGGATTTTTTCTGCCACGCGATCTTATTTTAGAAAATCCTCTAGTAGCTTGAATGATGGGAAGGGATTTATTTATTTTGAAGCTACTAACGCCATGAAAGGCTAACTCTCGCTTAAAAGGGTAACGTGTTAGGAGTTTTTCGTAGCTCATCATAATTGAAATATCACTTGGGATTGGCTTAAACTCCCACATCTCGAGATTCAAATCTTCTAGGTATACTCGTTTCTCCTTATAGTTGGCAGCATAGGTAACCCAATTGTCTGTAGCCGCGAGGCTATTAGTTGATATTACCACAGACACATCATTCTTTTTCTTTTTTAATTCAATAAAAGCTTTTTGAACATCCTCGCTTAATACAACGTAGGGGGATTGGATGAAAATTTCAGATTCGGCTACTTCCATTAAAGCCAGGAGCCTCTCTGTTACTGCGGAACCAGAGACTGGAGCACGCTCAACTTTGTTCGGCAAATCATAGATCCACTCAACCCGTTCAACCTCAGTCAAAGAGTTAACAAAAAGGTCTTGAATGAAGTTTTCATTATTCGCATTAAGGCTTAATTCTTGAAATAAATTATAGTCAAAGAATCGATTCTTTTGTTTAGATTTAGAAAAGCTTTCGTCCACGAGCAATTGATTTACATCGAGTAGTTCCCGAGTTGAGATGGCGTGTTTAGAATTCCAATATAATTCAACACATTTTAAAACCTCTTTTGAATTGGGGAGCACAACAAAAACATCTCTATCTTTATAATTCAATCCAATCACTTGGTCGAAATAATGATTATTTATATTTCTTCCGCCAGTAACAGCAAAGGCATTATCTATGAGTAAAAGTTTATTATGTAAACGAGCATTATGGTCATGAAAATCAACTGTTAGGTCTGAAATATTTTCGATGAATGTGGGTGATAATTTTTTTGCACTTGGGTTAAAATATTTAATTTGGAAATTCGGAGAAAGAGAGGACAGAAACGCTATAATTTCAGGCTCATGCTCATTAAACATGTGATCTATCAATAATTTCACTTCCACTCCACGCCTTTGATTAGCCTGAATTAATTCCCAAAGAATAAATTTCCCGACCTCATCAAACTCCCAAGAAAATGTTTGGATGGTAATACTTTTTTGGGCAGAGCGAATTAAATTAATTCTAAGAGCAAGCGATTCCTCGCCATGATCTAAGATAAGTGCTCTTGGTTTATTTCTTATCGTTACCTGTTCGAGTACATTCCCCCAAAGTCTAGAAGTTCCATTATTTTCAATTTCATTTATGATTAAATCATCTGAAAAAGGTTCAAATGTTTGAATTGAATTACTCCGACAAGAAATCAGACTGATGGCTGCGAGAACCGATAACAAAGATAAAAACTTATCAAGAATCAATCGTGGTGCTCGAGTAATGTAATCAGAAAGCGTGTAGGTCATACCTTTAATCGAGGAGACTTGAGAGCGGTTAAGAAAATTAGGCCCGAAAGAAAAATCAAGCAACAGGAGAAATACGCCATACCTTCAAACCCGAAAATGCCTAATACTAGGTATCCTAAAAATGGTGCACAAGCACCCCTAATTCCTGTCATGAAAACATGAGCCCCCATATACTCTGCCTCTAACCCTTCTGGAGCAAGCTTTGTAACCCATAAACTCCAAGCAATAGAAGCCCCTCCATTGGCAACACCGGCTAGAGCAGAACCGATAGCAATTCCCCAAAAACTATGTGACAAGAAGAAGATTAATACGGACAATAGTAAAAAAAGATTCAAACTGACTCGATATGGCACGAAAGAAACTCGATCAAATAATTTGCCCCAGATACGAGAGGTTAAGACACCTGCAAAGGAATAGATTACAACAATCATAGCAACTTGCTCGTTACTCATCCCGATGCCTCCTGACCCAGCCATATATTCTATTCGCAGGGGAATGGTCATAATCACCCCTAAGCCCATTAACATCCAGCCGAATAGCATTTTGCCAAATAGCTGATCCCTGAAGATAAAAGTAAGTCCACCAAGAAGCATTGCGGAAGAATGGGGGTTCTTTACTTGGGTTGAAGGCATTGAGAATAAAGCGATTGATGCAAGAAATGCAATTAATCCCATTCCAATAAAAAGATAGTGATATTGACTCCCATTTGAATCCAAAAATAATCCAAAATAGTAAGAGAAGATCATTCCAACAACTGAGGCAAAAATAAAATTCAAAGAAATATTTTGCCCTCTTTTATTGGATTTGTAATTCGAGGAGTAGACATGGATCATCAAGCCGGGCATTTGAGATAATGAAATCTGTGCAATGACTAAATAAATCGTATAAGGCAAAATACTGTTAACCTGAGAGCAACAAAACAAAGACACACTGCAAACTAGCATTAGTGATCCCGCAAATTGAGTGACTGGTCTGTTAAATGCCTTAGATATTCTAACAGTCCAAGGCATTAAAAAAAAACCAAAAGCCGATCCGGCAGCTAAAACGGATTTATAACCTTGGGATGCATCCAAAAAGCGTATGGCAATAAGAATAACAAATACATTAAAGCCTACTTCAAGTACCCCATTTAATGAACACCGGAATAAATCAAGTCGTAAAGTCCTCTGATTGAGATTCATCTAAGAATATCTAAATCAGAGGAATTTATTTACAAAATCGAGATTCAAAAGATTTTTCTGCAGCTTCGTCTCCAATTAAAATAATTTCTCCATCCTCAGAGAATTGATTATCTGGCGAGGGTGTGATCACAGTCCCTGCATCTCCCTTGATTGCAACAATACTACAACCCGTTTTTTCAGTAACTTTACAATCTCTCACTTTTACTCCAACAAGGGACTTGGGAGTCTTTTGGCTAAATACATCTAACCCCTCAGTCACCATGAGAATTTCGGCCCGATTTAATAAATTAAAAATTGTATTAGCCCCCATGTGATCCTGAGACATCACGAAATCCGCTCCTGCTCGATGCAACGGTTCAATATTACGGTGAAGGAAAGCTCGAGTAATGATTTGAATATCTGGCCTTAACTTCCTCGCATAAATGGTCAAATAAACATTAGTTTCATCATTATGACTTGTGATAATTATAGCAGGGGCTTTATTTATTCCCGCACGCTCAAGGACCGCTTTCTCGGAGGCATCACCTAAGATACAATTGGCAATCATACTCGCTTTTTTATCATCAGATTCAATGACGCGAAAAGGATTATTTACTTCCGCCAATGCATATGCAGTTTCTCGACCTACTCGTCCCGCCCCTATAATAATAACTGGTGCTGTATTTTTTTTGAAGTCGCGAAAATCTTTATCGTACTTAGCAAAATGGCTTTCGGTTCCAGCAAGTAGTAAAACCGTGTGATTGTTAAGCATCTTATGCGGACCTGGCAGTTCAAAATGCCCCCGCTCCCACATGCCTACTACATTAACTCCATAATTCTCCCGGAGCATTGTATCTTTAAGGCATTGTCCAACAAGGTGGGTTCCATGAATTGTGGCTTCCGCAATTAAAACCTCATCAAAGGAACCGATGACGTGAGTACTATTGTCAATGCAACAGACACGCCTAGATAAAAACTGGCCCATTTGCTTGGCTGGTCTAATCACATGTGTCGCACCAGCTAAAGTAAGAATTTCTTCGGACGTTTCACGTCGGCATGTGCTAACAATCGATAGATCAGGAGCCGAATCTCTAGCTCTAAAAGCAATATTTACATTCCGAATATCATGATCTGTAGTCACTACCATGGCAGCGTTATGAATTGATGCGTCTTCAAAAGTTTGTACATCATCTAGATTTCCGAGCATGATTGGAAAGCCCATATCATGAAGACGAAGAGCTTCTTTTAAATCCGGGATAATCAAAACGAATGGATACCCAAATTGGCTGAGTTTATCCATCAGGACATGACTTATTGAATCATAATGAGTCAAAATTACATGCTTTTGCTTTACTGGCTCAAATCGACGAGCAACTCGTGCACCAGTTTGATACTCCATAAATGGCTTGTAGAGGAACTCCATGAAAACAAATGGTAATACAATAAAGAGATAAAAAACCCCAGTAAACATAACCAACATCGAGAATAGTCGCCCCGAATCTCCCGAGAAAGTGATATCTCCATAACCCAAAGTAGACATTGTCGTAAGAACCCAGTAGAAAGCCTCAATCCATCCGATAGTAACACCAGCAAGTTCGGTTGACATCAAGTTCATGTAAACCTGCATGTAGCAGGTTACAAAAAGAACTAAGATTAAACCGAAACGAAGAAAGCGAGTCGCATTTTTTCTTTGATTTCTCTGCTTGAAAATCGAAGGGGTGGATTTAATAACATCTTTCACTAATAAAATATTACTATTTAAAGATATAAACCTAGGCGGGCGAGAACCTTTTCACTCATTTCATAAATTGAAACAAGAAATAAAATTCGTGCTTTGTTATTGCCCGTAACTATATCAAGAAGGTACTTCACTTACATGCAATATTGGGGAAAAAAATCCATTGGTTTAATTCTAGTTTCATTTTTCTTGTCTTCGCTCCACTCACAGGAACAAAAACATAGGCTGATTACTCATGGAACCGCATCTATTTTGTCCCCAAATGCACAAGTCTCAGACTGGAACCGATTCAATGGTCCTTTTGATAATGCATCATCCCCGGAAAGTCATTTGATTGAAGACTGGGGGAAGAATGGTCCAAAGGTCATCTGGGAAGTAATCAAAGGAGAGGGTTATGCATCACCTGCAGTCGCTCAGGGTACACTTGTTTTATTTCATCGAGAAAATGGGAACGAAATCATTGAAGGATTAAATGCTGAAACTGGAAAAAGAAGTTGGATATACCAATACCCAGTTAATTATCGGGATCGATACGGTTATTCAAATGGTCCCCGTTCAAGTCCTCTCATCGATGAAAATTTTATTTATGCCCATGGTGTAACTTCATGGCTAACTTGCCTCAATTTAAAAACCGGAGATTTAAAGTGGAAAAGAGACTTGGCTCGAGAATTTGAAATACCAGATTACTTTTTTGGTAAAGGATCCAATCCAATAATATTTGAAAAGTTTTTAATTTTAAATGTGGGTGGAAGTAAGGAACGCTGCGTGGTTGCTTTTAACAAGGAAACCGGGAAGACCGAGTGGATATGCAGAGATTCTTGGGGAGCAAGTTACTCTTCTCCCACAATAGCCTCAATCCATGGAAGAAAAGTCTGCCTCGTACTTACAGGAGGCGAAAGTCGACCACCATCTGGAGGGCTATTGACAATTGACCCGCTTAATGGGGATAAACTAAACCGATTTAGTTGGAGGTCATCAAGCTATGAATCTGCAAATGCAGTTCCACCAATACCTTGCGGGCAAAATCAGGTCTTTTTATCTGAATGTTATGAAAAAGGTGGGGTTCTCTTAGAGTATGACCATCAATTTAATCCAAAGATAATATGGACTGATGAAAAAATTAATATCCACTGGATGACTCCAGTAATTAAAGATCAAACATTGTATGGCATCGCGGGTAGACACCAACAAGGTGCAGAAACATTCGCCTTGAATCTTAGTAATGGGGAAATTTATTGGAAAGAACCAATTGTATGGAGTCAATCTGTCAATAATCGAATGATTAATTTAGGCTTATTTAGAGGATCAATATTAAAACTTAAAAACCACTTTATTGGTCTATCAGAACTAGGTAGTTTAGTTAAACTTAACCTGAGCAAGGAAGGATGGAAGATTGAAAACCAGGTCCAATTATTTTTCGCTCCTGGGGCATGGACACTGCCTTCCTTAAGTAAAGGTTTACTCTATATCATGCAAAACGAAACTGATCGATTATCAGGTAAAAAACCAAGGCTCATCTGCCTAGATCTTAGGGCACAGTGAACAAGGCAATTACCGATATTAAAATTATTGAAGTTCAACCATTCGGAGGCTTTGACAAGTCACTATCCTATGGAGTGCCTAAAGGTTTACTTACCAAAATACAAATTGGGTGCCTAGTTCGAATTTCTCTAGGAAACCGAAAAACCATGGGAATTGTCTTATCCTTAAATCCCAAAGACAAACCTCCTCCAAATAAATTGAAATTCATTTTATCACTGGTTCAAGAACAACCAGTTTTAAATGAAGAGTTGATCCGATTAGCTCGATGGATGTGCTCATATTACGCATCTTCAATTGATCATGTCCTTGAAGGTATGATTCCATCTGCAGTCAAAGACGGGATGGGGGGTAAAACGATGAGGTACCTTCGAATAAAAAAAGATGTCATCACATCAATAGCACTCGAGGGACTTCAGAATTCGCCCCAACAGAAAAAGCTTTTTTTACACCTGAAGAAATGTGACAAAGATGTCGCCTTACATGAAACTCTGAAAGCCCTAGGGGTAGGCATTTCATCTGCAACTGCTCTAGTAAAAAAGAAATTCGCAATCGAAACAAATAAAATTATCGAGCGTGACGCATATGTAGACGAATTTTCCGACTCAGATCATCTTGTAAAACATGAATTCTCACTTACTCAGGAACAGCAAAAAGCGACTCAAGAAATTGTTCTTGCACTCCAAAAAAAATCTTTCCAACCCCATCTGCTTCAAGGTGTAACGGGTTCAGGTAAAACTGAAGTTTATTTCAAAGCCATGGAAGAAGTTTTATCCAGGGGGGGGGGAGTTCTTTTTCTGGTTCCTGAAGTCGCACTTGCACCTCAAACAGTATCCCGCTTAAGAAGTCGCTTCAACAAACAGAATGAAAATGTGGTGGTTTGGCATAGTCACCTTTCTGCCGGAGAGAGATTGGATGCATGGAGTGCTTTAACATTGGGTCGATCGCGTATTGTGGTAGGGGCACGCTCTGCGGTATTTGCCCCGGTCCAGAACTTACAACTCATCATTATCGACGAAGAGCATGAACCTGCCTACAAGCAAGAAGAGAACCCAAGGTATCATGGTCGAGATGTGGGCGTTTATCGAGCTATGATCAACCAAGCAATGTGCTTACTTGGTTCTGCCACACCCTCCTTAGAAACATTATATAATGTAGAAATAAAAAAGTATTCGAGAAGTTTACTTTCAAAAAGGGTAGACGGAAGGGAGCTGCCTTTGGTTCATCTAATCGATATGAGGAAAGAAGCCCAAAGGGAGAAAAATATACCGATTCTTTCACAGCCATTGGTTGAAGCACTGAGACAAAGATACTACGATCGGGAACAGAGTATTTTATTTTTAAATCGCAGGGGGTTTAACACTACTATGCTATGCACAGATTGCGGGCATGTGGAGCAATGTAAAGACTGCAGTATTTCCATGACCTTTCATCGAACTGACGGCTACCTGAGATGCCATATTTGCGGATATCGAAAACCAGCTCCTCGTTTTTGTCCAAGTTGTCGCTCTTTTGAAATAGTTAAAAAAGGGCATGGCACGCAAAGGATTGAAGATATAACCGAATCCCTCTTGCCACGCAAAGCTGTTATTCGAAGGATTGACGCCGATATGATGTCCAAGAAAAACCTCTTTCGTCAAACGCTCGATGAATTCCGAAAAGGTCAGATTGATATACTAGTGGGGACTCAAATGATTGCCAAAGGTCTGGATTTCCCCAATGTTACACTCGTTGGTGTGATCGACGCTGATCTTCCCTTACGAATGGAAGACTTTCGCGCTTCAGAGCGGGCTTTTCAATTACTCACTCAAGTATCTGGAAGAGCAGGTCGGGGGGATCGGGCAGGGGAGGTTTATATCCAAACCTATGCACCACATGCGCCTTCGATTCAATTCGCAAGAACAGGGGATGTTGCTGGTTTTGTTGAGGAGGAAATGGAAATGAGAAAAGAATTTCAATATCCGCCGTTTAGGCACCTAGTAAGGCATGTATTTCGAGGAAGGAGTGAGGAGAAAACATCATTTTATGCCGAGCAATGGGCAAAAGTCTTAGAAAATAAACCGATTGCCAATGTTGACGTAAAAGGGCCAGCACCTGCACCTCTTGAGAAAGTGAAAGGCTATTATCGCTATCATCTATTTTATCTTACTACCCATGTAACGAAATTCCTCATCGAGTTTCGAGATCGTCGAAAAAATTTCCCTCTAGACAATGAAATACACGATATAATCGATGTAGACGCCTTTCAAATTAGTTAACGATTCAGTTCGCTGGAAAAGAATCAACATTTCAATAAGTTTATTACTCCACCGGGTTACTAACCTTTAACATGGATGCAAGCCCATTGGGGTGGTTGCGAAATAAATGAATCCCTGAGCCAGCGGGAACAAGTATATCATTAAAAGGAGAATTGCCAGAACCGACCATTCTCCACCCACCTGAATGAACAAATACCTTCGGAGCACTAATATATCCATAACCAGGGTTCGTAATAGTGATTGACCCCACTGAACCATTTGCGACATGAGCTATCCCTTGGGCACCTTTTCCTCCCCCGCCGACAAATGAAACATAGGCATTTGAGGAATAGCCTAATCCAGGATTGCCTGTTTTCCAATACGCAGTATTCGCAGCCCCAGTAAAATCGCAATTTCCACTTTTTCCTAATAGTTCAAATGTATTTGGGGTAACATTAGTTATTTGAAAAAGACCATTTGCCGAAGATTCTATTAAAAGCCCATCTCCAAAATTTACTATATTTCCATCCTCATCCACTTGCTGCTTGGGAGATTCATCATTAGTTTTGTAACCGTAGGTATTTAAGATCGTTACCGTAAAACCATTTCGTAATGCGTGATTTGAAGAGGTAACAACAATATTCCCTGAATTAGGGTTTGTCATGGCCTCAATCATACCAGAACTCATCGAAAGATCCTGAATTGTCATTGAACCAGCAACTCCAGTTCCTTGCCTTGCTGTTAAAGAAGCAGGTTCACTTATGCCAATATTTGTACCATCATGCCAAAAAGAAGTCCATGTTCCATCCTTAAGTATCTGAACGCTATCAGCAAGTTCTTGGTTCGTGGAAGTAAACCATTTTTTAAATTCCAGAGGATTCGAGGTTAAATTTATTGATGGGATAAGGTCAGAGAGCATCACATCAACACCAAATGGATTATTCATTAAAAATCGAGTACCTGCAGTTGGGATTTTAACGAAACTATCCTGAGTTAGGGCAACGCCGAATAAGGAAAAAGCTAAAGGTGAAGGCGAACGCCTTGCTAAAATAAATGATTCATCTGGATATATAAGAGTTTCGGCAGTGCTTATATTTGACCCATTCACCTCTCTCCAATTAACACCATTGTGGAAGTGGGCAGTATAGTCCTCTACTGTTCCATTCTGTTGACCAGGAGGTTTAATCAAATAAATATAATCGGCAACTGTTGAATTACCCTCCTGAAGTTGAGTGTTAGAATAACCAAATAGTGTACCAAGAGTCCAAGCTTCAAAAACCTCAACCATGGTATTAGATCGAAATATCGTGTTTAAGTCTTCAGCTAAAGGGTTGTCTACGGTAATTGTATCTCCTGTATTTGAAACTATTCGAAAAAACTTTCCTGCATGCAAGCTACCCGATTCCACACAACGCAAAAAATGGGCACCTCCTTGAATCTCGACCTTGGGTTCAGATTGATATCCCTTTCCTCTGTAACTAGCATTAAGATTAACAGAGGTAACTGAGCCTCCACTAATAGTGGATGTGGCGACTGCTGGTTCATGGTTTTGCCACGACATATTTCCCTCTGATGGTAAAGAAATATAAACTTCTGGTTCGGCTAAGTAACCACTACCTCCATTGATTAAATCCAACCTGAGTAACGATTGATTTGAATCTAATACCGCAACAGCTCTTGCCTTTGTTGATGCAAGAATACCCTCCTTAAACGGCCAGCTTAAAATCGTAGGATCCAGCAAGTCAGGAACGCGGTTAAAAATAACATCATTCCCATTAACTAGTTTCACTTGACCGCGAAATACTACTTTTCCATTCAATCCAGATGACGCAATGGTATAGCTTGGAGACTCTGGTGAACCTTTTGGTAGTAAAAGGGAAAGAGACCCAACGGGGTTACTCATGTTCCCCGACTCCGCGAAAAGCATGGGGGATAAAACTAAAGTGATTAATAGTTTTAAATTATAAAATAAACTTCTAATTTGAGCACACATTATTAGCACCGGACTTTAACAAGATGCTCTCCTTTACCTAAGAATGCAAAGCGAAACTTTCATTTTCCTGTTGAACTAAAAATTGGATCGGCTTTCCTCGGTTCTATGAATTTGATACTTAAATGGAAAAGTAGCTCCAAGAACAAAATACTATGCATAATAGGCTATTCATTTATATTCCTTAGCTTCTACCCAAGCGTTAATATGGTCTATGCTATCGATTTTAAAGATCAGGTTCATAGTTACTATAACACTGCTCCCAAAGATCCATTTTCGGTATTAATTAAGAAAATCGAAAATGGCACAGTAACCCTCGAGTATAATTCTAATCATTCTTATCTGCGATCACTGCTAAGAGAATTGGGAATTAGTCCCCATTCACAATTACTTGTATACTCAACTACAAGTTTACAACTTAGCCGAATCTCTCCAAGCAATCCTAGAGCAATCTATTTTACTGATGATATCTATTTGGGATATGTACCAGGAGGTCAGATCGAAATTATTGGAATCGACCCGCAACTTGGAGCAATACCATACATATTTAACTTACCTCAACCCAACGAGTTAAAACACCCCATAATTTACAGATCAAAAAGATGCATGAACTGTCATGCATCGCAAGATATTGGCGGTGCTCCTGGTTTACTTATTGGTTCGGTAATTCCAGGTCCAGGTGGTGGGTCGATTGACGCATTTCGCAAAAAGATATTCGGACACGGGGTTCCTTTTAATCAAAGATTTGGAGGTTGGCATATAACTGGAGATCATCCGTTTTTTAATTCATGGGCTAACCAAACAGGGATAATGGAAAAAGGAAACATTCTAAAAATCCCCAATTCACCAGGAAAATATTTCTCATGGAACAAATACCTAACTGAAAAAAGTGGGATAATTCCTCACTTATTACTCGAACATCAAGTTGGGTTCACCAACCGATGCCTTACGACAACATACAAATTTCGCGAATTCTCACAAAAAAAACAAGATTCAATAAATCAACCTAAAATTCAAAAGTTTATAGAAGAAGAATCAAACACACTACTGTCTTATCTTTTATTTCAAAAGGAAGTGCCATTACCTGAAAATAATATTAAATCTGACATTCATTTTGTGATAGATTTTGAAAGCAAAGAGAGAGGAAAACATGAAGAGCCAAGCCTAAGAAAACTTAACTTAAAAAATAGGTTATTTAATTTAAGGTGCAGCTATATGATATTTTCAAATTCGTTTAGCGGTTTACCTGATCAAATTAAAACCAACCTACTTAAAAAACTACATTTCATTTTAACATGTGAACATAAAAAAATACCTTCCGCGTATTCATACCTAGAAGATACTGAACGTGAAGAAATTAAAATAATCTTATCAAAATCTCTCCAAGGTTTCCCTAATGGTAAAAAAAAAGACGCCCATGGGCGTCTTTTTTAAAGTGAAACTTGACTGGTCTCTATTTTTTTGCAATTTCTGCACCGGCTCTTTTCCAACCTGAGATCCCAGCAGAAAGATGCTTTACATTCTTATATCCTAATTTAGCCGCAGCATCAGCACCTCTTTTGTAAGCACTGCAACCAGGTCCGCCACAATAAGAGACAATAAGGGTATTCTTGTCTTTTGGTAAGGATTTAGCCAATTTTCCTCCAACTGAAGAAAAATGAATTGCAGTTGGAATGTGCCCTTTTTTGTAGGAGCCAGCTCCATTTACATCGATCACCGCAACTTCTCCCTTTTTAATCGCATTCTTTAATTCATTAATACTGATGTCTGGATATTCTCCAGCAAATAGTGATGAGGTGAACAAGGTAAAAATAAGCAACGAGATAATTTTTTTCATATTGAATTTATAATGGTTTGAATTGAAGTTATATTTTCTAAATTAACAATTTTTTAGCAACTAAGAAAAGAATCTTTTCAGCTAAAACTTTTACGAACAAAGGAGTGGAGTAATTTATGGAGTACTAATTCGGATTCTAATAAATCTCTTCGAAACCGTTGGGAGTCCCTGAGAAATAACCCATACCTGGCGTTCCATTTCCCCTCCAAGGTCAATTGTACGTTCGAGCTCCACACCTGATTTGCTCCAAGTTTGTAGATTATCGCTTTGCTCTACATGGTAGATAAATTTTTCTCCAGCTGAAGCCAAAGTGTTGCCATCATAATCCTTATAGCGAACAAAAGAAATTCTTTGCCTCTCGTCAGGGCTAATAGGTTGAGTCGGATGGTCCTGAAGGCGATCTGGACCGAGAGAATCAGAACCTATCGCTCGCTCGAATAAGTTACTGTATCCATCGCCGTCAGAATCACTATAATCTTCATTGAATACTTTCTTTCCTTGGACTTCTCCGATCAATGAATTTCGCAATAAAAGTCTTTGGATGAACCTTTCTTCAGTTTTATAGTATCGCACATCCCCTTGCCTAAAAAGACGCCAGGCACTTTTACTCGGAACTATAATATTGATTGATTTAGAAACCTCTTCCGCTGCAACAAATGAATTGTTACCAGAAGCATTAAAGGTTAAATCGACAGTTCCTTCTTTCAAAGGAATTATCTGACTGCCCTTAAAGACACGAACAATGCTCGGATCAGAACTGGATATTTGGAGAGGAATTCCACTGGTTGAACGAACTCCTTGTAGAATTAATGGACGATGCCCACGAGGAGTATTTCTTAAACCTCCGAGTTCCCCCAGAGCAGGAAATCGAATTTCCTGCCTTTGCTTTGATGAAACATAAAAAACCTGAGTCACCGGAGTTGCAGGGTTCAAATAAGCACTACCGCTTTGACTGGCGGTAATACTGACATTCCCCTCCAACCCATCGAGGGTAACAACCCCGACTGAATCCACACTAGCGGGTCCATAATTAACCGTAAAACTGACGGGCAAGTTAAATATTTGGTGATTAATTCCACTAGATACTGCCGTAGCGTTAAGCTCAAACGCAGGGTCATCTCGAACCTTTTCAGGAATTATTTCAAAAGAAATGTTTTGATCATCCTTGATTCCTGGATGAATAACAGTCAAGACTCGGCTTATTGGATCGGCCGGATGATAGCGATCATCACCTAACTGCATTGCAGTAATTGTCGTAGAGCCTTTTCCATTAATAGTGACAAAGTTTCCAACAATTGTAGCTACAGATGGATTAGATGAAATATAAGTAATAGGTAGCCCGGAAGTGGCGACGGCCAAAAGTGGAAACGAATCATCACCAAAAGCTTTATCAACCAAGAGCGGAAATGTAATCCACTGAGGACCACCAAAGGAAGGTGGACTTAATGAATATGGATGAATGAGCTCTAATTTTGAAATAAGCCCCCACTTGTGGGCAAGGTAACCTTCAATTTTTTGTCGATTAACCGAGTTTACAGATTGGTCATAAACAAGAACTTCAGCGATATCTCCTGAAAAAGCTTCACCTACTTTATCAAAGGCTGAAGTCACACTGGAATCTCCACTTGTAACAAGTGGCGCCACTTTTCCATTAACCCATAGTGATTGGCCATTAGGCACAATTCTTAAACTGTTAACCGACCAATTTGATGTATTCACATCAGATAGAATCTCTACTCCACTCAAACCGTCCTCTAAGCTGAAAAATCCATCTGGGTTAGTGGTGGATAAATCACCACCTAACACATTAGAAGTACCGGCTACGCTTTGCTTGTGAACTATGAAAATAAATTGAGGGCTTGAAACAGCATTTTGTATATCGAAAAGCTCTCCTGAACTGGACTCAAAAGAGACTATTGGCTTTTGGTTGAGGCTCTCGGG
>CAWUUU010000036.1:0-27927 GCA_963924995.1 uncultured Opitutales bacterium | reverse complement strand
TAAGAATTGGACCTTAGAGAAGGGTATTCTTACACCTTCGAAAACACCGGGTGGAATTATCTGGTCGAAGCATAAGTTTGGAGATTTCGAAATCACGCTTCAATATAAGACCTCAGCAAAAGCAAATAGCGGGCTTTTCTTCCGGACGGATCCGAAAAATGCGGTCCAAGGTGGATTTGAAATTCAAATCGCTTCTCCTGGTATTTACAGCGGGAAACATGTCGTTGGGTCTCTATACGATGCCAAGGAACCTATGGTAGCAGCTGGTAAACCGAATGGAGAGTGGAATACTTTGCAGTTAACCTGCGAGGGTCCATCCATTAAAGCCGTTCTTAATGGCAAACCGGTGATTGATGTGAATATCGACGACTGGAAAGAGTCGGGTAAGAACCCAGACGGATCCAAAAACAAATTCAAGACTGCCCTTAAAGATCTTCCTCATACTGGGCATTTTGGCCTTCAGTATCATGGGCAGGCCGTTTGGTTTAAAAATATTAAGATTAAGCCTTTAGAATAAGATTAAACGGCGAAGGGCTTTTAAATACTCTTGGAGTCCATTTGCTAGATCATCAATAAGAGCAAGTATTAGGCAATTTGGGACTTGGGAAGGTATTTGGTCTCTAATTTGCCCTAGATTAAAGGAAATACGGGTTCCTCAATTAGTACTTTGTTACAATCCATAATGTTTAAACTATTGAAGGATTAAGTATTAGCAGACTGAAAATAATAAGTTCGCACTTATATTTTTGTTGAGTTTATTTAAAAACGGAACACGATCCAAAAATCATAAGTTATAATTTGTATTAATAACCACATTTCTTGTTAATCAAATTACACAAATTTAAACTCAAAAATAAGGAAATAAAATGGCCGAAGCTAAAGGATTAAGTAAACCAGTAAAATTAAAATCAGAACTCTCAGCATTTTTAGGTGCCAAGGAACTACCTAGAACTGAAATCACTCAAAAACTTTGGGAGTATATCAAATCAAATAAATTGCAGACTAAAACTGAGAATGGAAAAGCTGAGAATGCAGGCAAATTTATTGTTGCTGATACAAAGCTTCTTGCAATTTTTAAGAATACTAATGCCACTAGTAAGAGCGGCAAGGTAACTGATTTAAGAAATTTAAAAGAAGGCGAAACCATCAATATGATGCAAATGGCATCTGTGGTAGGAGCCAATATCGAATAAATTAATTCGAAAAAGTAAGCCCGTATCTATTCGGGTTAATAAAACGCACTTATTATTCGATAGGTGCGTTTTTTGTTTACCAATTACTTGTATGCACGATTTTGGCCTGGTGCGAGGATTAGAGAAATGGATAGTAGGGTCTAAGTTTTAATTTAGTAAAATCTACGATGTCCATGACAGTAAAGCTCTCAATTTTCTTTATATTAATCTTCGTCATAATAGTTACTGGGTGTATTGGAACATCATATCTTTCTTCATTAAAGGATACGGATGATCTTTTCATATATGAAGGACTACCTCATCCGCTCCGTGAGTATGCAGCATTTAAAAAGGAAAAAAAGAGAAAGGATATTAAGGAAATTTCAGGACATTGGTTTTACTCATCAAAGACGAAGATAAGCGGGCAAAGCCGAAAGCGATTGAAGAGCCTGCTGGACAAGAGAGGTTTTAAGTACAGCTCCTTTTGCACCGGAGACTGATTGTGGGCCTTTTCATCCTGACTTAGCGGTGATGTGGGAAGCGGATGATGAAGAGAACTATCTTATGATTTGTTTCACCTGCAATGAGGCAGCATTGATCATAAAAGAAAAAACAAAAAAATATTCTCTCAACGGGACCAAAAAAGATTGGGAGGAAATGTTTTCTTTTTTTCAAAAAAACAGAGACACAAAACCATGAATGTAGAAATCTTAAAATGATTATGGAATATATATTAAAGAAGGAGTTTGTTCCTGATCTCATGATGAGAGTAATTAACGAAAAAAAAATGCATGTTTAGGGTGTTTTTTGAGCCAGTTTTATTTACCATTGTAATTCTTAGTGGGTTGGTAATTTTACTGACGATTCTATCTCCTCGATTTAGATGGGGTAGAGGAAAAGTTTTTCTTATTACCACACTTTTATCATTGGTCGGCTTTGTTCCGTCCTGCCATTTAGTGATGGATGTCTTAGACAAGTTTCGTTACGGCGAATTTGAATATCAAAACTACGATGAAGTGGATGACTTTCTGGTAGAAAGGTATCTGCCCCCTGTTGCCACAGGTATTAAATTGCATTTACACGGGAACGGTCATTTTGCCCAATATCAGATGCCTGAGGAGGAATTTCGTAAATTTATGATCGGAGTTTGGAAACAATACAAAAAAGACTTCCAAGCAAGTTCGGACTCCTGGGTTGAATATGGAGACTTGGAAATCGAGGAGAATTTAAAAGGAAAATTGAGTAAGCGAATGGTGACACGATTTGCAGACACGGTTGGGTGGGAACACATTGAAGGTTCAATCATTTATGAGGGTCCAAGAAGAAGGAGTCATGCGGGAGCAACTTATTATCATGACCGAAAAAAGAATGTTTTTTACCATGATGCAGGGTATTGGTAAATTGGAAATTTATCGGAAGGTGCTTGTTTTTATACTCGAATAATAACAACATCAAGATCTGATGATTAATATATTCTTAAAAATTGCATCCTTAAAGTTATTAAGAATATTCATTTGCTTGTTCCTTGCCAGTTCGCTATCCAAAAAAAGCTGGGCTGATAACAAACTAGGATATCTAGAAGGACTTGCTCAACTTGATCCCAAACCTTTTGTGGTGGTGGAGGCGAGTGGTAAAAAGATTAAAAATCGGGGGCAGGGCGTGGTGGTTTCAAAACAAGGCCATGTACTTTCTGTTGGTCATGTTGCTTGGCTTGAAACCGAAGGAAATTATTCGGATAATTTCCGCATTAGCTTTCGGGGGAATGGCAATGGTTTGCCCAAAGGAGAAGTTCATAAGCACACCACCACATTTGCAGATCATGAAGATGCTGCTTTCAAAGAAATCTATTATAAGGCTGATTTGATTCGCACTCAAGAATCGAGGTTTTTGTTAGGCCAAGACCTAGGACTTTTTAAAATAAAGGCGAAAGGCCCCTTCCCTTATCTGGAGTTCTTTTCTGAGAAAAAGCCTCAAATTGAAATCGGGGAAACTTTTCATCTATCGCATTACAATTTTCCTCATCGGGCTGGAAATCCGTTTTTTCTTATTAATCCGGTAGAGGTAGTAGGAGTCGCTCAAACTTCAAGTGGCTTACAGTATTTAGCAAGAGGTCATTATCGGATCGGTTCGAGCGGAGGAGCAATTTTGAAGGATGGAAAACTAATTGGTATTCAGAGTTCGGCCTACACTGTAAATGCAAAGGGTATCGGGGAAATTCCACTGGGTCTGATCTCCTTTCATTTAGTTTGGCATGAGCAAATGAAAAGGCTTGAGTAAGACTTTAAATCGAAGCATATACGGGGTATGAAATGTCTCCCCCTCCCCCTATTTCTATTTCTTGCCATGTGGCATCATTCTATCGGTTTGGCCAAAAGCCCCAATGTCATTTTGGTGATGACGGATGATCAAGGGTATGGAGATCTTTCCTGCCATGGAAACCCCGTCTTGAAAACCCCTCATTTGGATCGTTTGTATGATGAATCGATTCGTCTTACTGATTTCCATGTAAGTCCGTTCTGTACACCGACCCGTGCTGCGTTAATGACTGGACGATATCCGGCTCGCACGGGAGCGTATCGCACAAGCAGTGGACGGAGCAATTTACACCCCGACGAAGTTACCATGGCAGATTACTTTTCTAAAGCTGGATACCGGACAGGCATGATTGCCAAGTGGCATCTTGGAGATAATGCTCCCTGTCGTCCGCAAGATCGTGGCTTTCAAGACGTCTTATGGCATAAGTGCGGCGGAGTAGGGCAAGCTTCGGATTATTGGCAAAATGATCAATACGATGATCATTACGAGCGCAATGGAAAGTACGAAAAATTTGAAGGTTATGCTACCGATATCTGGTTCCGCGAATCCATTAAGTTTATTGAGAAAAATCAAAAGAATCCCTTCTTCCTATATTTGGCAACGAATGCACCTCACTCCCCTTTTAAAGTTCCTGAGAAATGGGCCGCACCTTATCGAAAAAATGTAACTTGGAAAGGAGCGGCAGAGTTCTATGGTATGATCGCTAATGTAGATTACAATATCGGACAACTTCGAAAGCGACTGGAAGAACTCAAATTAGTTGAAAACACAATTTTTATTTTTATGACTGATAATGGTACCGCAAAAGGAAACGGCGGACCAGGGGGGGACTTGAATGGCTATCGGGGCTTCAACGCGGGAATGAGAGGTCAAAAGTCAACTCTTCTCGAGGGAGGACATCGAGTCCCTTTCTTCATTCATTGGCCCAAAGGAGGGCTGGTTGGCGGACAAGACAGAAAGAACTTAACGGCACACCTCGATGTCTTGCCCACATTGGCTGAGCTATGTGGTTTGGAAATGGAAGACTCTCTCCCTTTGGATGGAATTTCATTTGCTGAGCATCTTACTGATTCTCAAGCGAAACCACATCGTGATCATGTTGTGGTTCAATTGCATGGTGGAACCCGTAATGTTAATCCTGATATCCCATGGAGTGCGACTTGTGTACTCTATCAAAATTGGCGATTGCTCGACGGAGAAAAGCTTTATGATGTAAAAAATGACCCATCGCAACATCGTGAGTTGTCAGAAAAGAAGCTTGAAATGGTCGCAAAATTAAGGTCATTATATGAAATGTTTTGGGTGTCGGTAAGCCCTCGATTGAAGATCCCAGTCTGTTTGGATATTGGGAATCCAGTCGAAAACCCTACTTTTTTATGCTCGCAAGATTGGCGGTTACCGGTAGGAAATCCACCGTGGAATTTTGGCACCATATCTAGCTTGCCTAAAATAACGGGTCCTTGGCATGTCGATGTGAAGCAGGCGGGTAAATATCGCTTTTCTCTGCGACAATTTCCTAAGGAAGCAAACAAGGTAGTAAAAGCGGTTCGAGCAAATATAAAGATCGCTGGAATTACGGATGAAAGTGAGGTCAGAAATGGTGAAAAAGTAGTCGTTTTTGAATTGGATTTACCAAAAGGGAAAACCAAGTTGGAGACTTTTTTACATGATGAAAAAGGTCGAGTGGGTGGTGCTTATTTCACCGAAGTCGAACTTTTAAAATAGTCTATCCATCAAAAAAGTAAATTTTGCAATGAATCGTATTTGTTATTTAATTTCTTTTTCACCTCTCGTTTTTTCCGCATTCATATGGAAATGGCATGGGGCTCATTTCGGATTTTGGAAAACGAGTGTGGAAGAGAAAATCGAAGTACCAATTGTAGATGGAATGCCAGAGTTAGGAACCCAAACTCAAATTATTTGGGAAGATCGATTTGTAAGCGGGATTGAAACTCCGCTGATAGGATTAGTTGTTACGATTTTATTATTTCTTTTCTTTTACATTAGATCTAAGCGGTGTACTCCAATTTGACATTCTGTTTTATCTAAACCTGAACTAAAATTCCTCTCTTGTTTCTGTGAAATAATTCCCCTTATTTGAGGAAAGGCTCTCGTGTTTCATCGTTACAGGTATTTAGAAGATAGAGATAAAAACTATTCCTCCCATTAATTTTCTTATATATTTGTTGCTTAGTCTGCTTTGCTTTTCAGGCACAACATTGGCTGAGTTTGAAGGAAGAAAGTCCAAATGGAAAGGTTTCACTAAGACAGATTTTACATTGAATGGTTATTCCTGTTTTGTAGTGGAACCTAAGAAAACGGCATCAGGAAAACCTTGGGTTTGGCGTGCTCACTTTCCCACTTATCATTCTTAAATTGATGAAATGTTACTCAAGGGTGGCTATCATATTACACCTATCAAAAAGGAGGCTTGAGAACAGAGAATGGAAGTCGGTTGATCAATTTACAAAGTGGAGCCGAGGGTTACACATTCCATGGATTTATATGCTAGAGACTGAACTCTCGCGTGGTCAACATTTCCTTAGTTTACGTACTACCGACCGAAAGAATGTAAATTCTACAGGCTATTCTTGCCGGTTTAGGTACTTTGCCGTTAATTGAATTTGAATCGTTTTATAACGCCTAAGCCAACGGCCGAACTAATTCTTAAAAACGATCGTAACTTACCACAATATCCTCGGTTAGGCGTTGGCCTCTTTCCCATCCAGGTTTTAATTCTTTACCAACAGGGATCATAAAGCTGAGAAGATAATTATCGGGCAGATTAATTAATTCAGCGACTTTTTCGCTATCGAAGCCGATCATTGGGCAACTATCATAGCCCAACCCCTTGGCAGAAAGCATAAGGGTCATGCCAGCTAAAGCCGTGGAGCGGATCGCTTCGTCACGAATGAGTTGATCATTACCTTCATAGAAAGGTCGGATCATCGGTCCAAGTATATCCTGAACTTCTTGAGGGGCATGAGACCAGTAGGTAGCGGGATCTTCTTCGTGAGCTTTGAGATCTGCACATAAGATGAACAGTACACTTGCTTCAGTAACATGTGCTTGGTCCCATGCGAGGCTTCTGATTTGTTCTCGAAGCTCTTTGTCTCGTACAACTAACAAGCGATAGTTCTGCATATTAAAAGAAGACGGGGCCAATTTGGTCAGTCGGATAAGTTCGTTTAAATCGCGATCAGGAATCACATGGTCTGGGTCAAAATTTTTGACAGAACGGCGGGAAGAAATGGCTTCAATAACATTCATTTATGAAATATTTAGTAAGGTTTTAATTTGCAATATGTGATTATTCGAAAAAGGAGAGGGTTTGGTTTTCCCGAACTTTTTTGGTGTGGGTTTGTCCATTGAGTTTGTAGGTGAGTTCCAAGGTTTTGACCACACCGTTCGCTGGGTCTTTTCCCGCAATTTGGTTGTTCATGACAAATTCATATTCCCTTTGATTAATTTTGTTTTGGATAATTGATTGAACCCCCATTTGTTTTTTTGGATTACCCTCCTGTCCGTAAACCGCACGAATAAGCTCAATTGCAAGTTTTTTGGTTGAAAGAAAGACCTTATGCTTGTGATCTCCGCCGGAGACAAAATAGGCGATTAAATCTTTTAACTCCTCGGCATTCATTGAATTGATCAACCCACCTGGCATCATTGAAAAAATGGATCCTTTCTTGGATACAACTTCAGACTTTTTAATTTGGGTTAAGTTCATCGGTTGGAGACCGGATTGGACCAATGCATAATACTCTTTCTCATCTGATACAATTTTTCCCATAACAATCGATCCATTCTTCATTGTCAGTTCGTGCTGTTCAAATTGATTGGATACCACCATGTTTGGATGAATGGTGGATTCGAGCATAGATTTGTAGTCACTACGCTTGGCCAGATTAGTCAGATCTGGACCCACTCCACCTCCTTCGTCACCAAACCGGTGGCAAGCAATACAAAGTCCCGCAGAAAACATTTTTTTCCCATTTGTATGACTGCGTCCTAGTAAGGGTTCTTTATTTAAAGTTTCTAAAGCAGACTCTACAGTCCAAACAACCCCTGGGCCTTTGGCCGCTGGAAGTTTTGCTAAGTCAATGCCTTTGATTTCTCCAGTTAAATATTGAAGTGCGAACTTGTCCTTTTCCGGAACATTAGCGATGGCCGATTCACGAATCTTTTGGATGTAGCCAGAAAAGTAATGGCCACCTTTTTTGGAAAGTAAATCCTTGAGTTCTCCAAGGTAGGATTTGCGTGTCTCCATCGACCAGCCAGTAGTCACCTCTTTCAAACAAAAAAGAAAGTGCATGTTGAGGATATTCGGAGCCACATTTTCATTCATTGTGTTTAAAAGTTTTTTACCATAGTTACTTCCTCGCTTCATCAACTCAGGGTCGAAGTCGGGAACTTTGGCCTTGGTGGTTTTCATTAAGGTTATGGTCTTACTTACAACCGAGGGATGCTGTAGGTAGGACAAAACCCGACACAACTCCTCGTTTAAATTATCGTCGATTGACGGATAGTGGAGATTAAGTTGTTTGCCGATGGTATTGACTTGAGTTGGTTCGGGTTTTCCCGAGCGACTCATGATAACCGAATAAGTACGGAGAAGAGCAAGCTTGGCTGATTTATCCAACTTTGCAAAATTTACGCCAAGTAATCGTTTGATGCTCGGTGACATGGTACCTGGATGATCGCAGCGAGCCAGACCGAGGAGTGCATGAATGGCGGCAAGATCGTCGGGTTCGCCATAGGCCTTGCCTGCCCAGCTTTTGGGATCCTGCCATTCGATCGCGATACGGGCAGCATAGCGAAGGTGGTAATCTGTGCTATGAAGATAAGGCCATGCTTTTTCAATAGCTTGGGGATTGGGAGCACCATGGAAGGACTCTAGTAGATGCCGAGTTTTTCTTGCTTTTGCATGTACACTGGTGGTGTCTAGTTTGGAAAGGGCAGTGGATTCTTCTCCGACATATCGAACACGGTAAAGGTAGGATTGCCCCTTTCGACCACCTACGCAGAAGTACATGTGTCCATCAGGTCCAATGTCGACATCCGTAAGAGGAAGAGAACCATCTAAATTTGTCACAAAAGTACGAGCCTCCCCGACATAGGAAGAACCCTTGGGAGTGAGGTGAAGAGAATAGATCGTGGCGAATGTCCAATCGCACAGAAAAATCGCATCCCTGTAGTAAGTGGGGAATTCGGCGGTGGTGCCAGCAATCACTCCAGTCGGGCTTCCCGGACCGATGTCGACCACTGATCCAATTGTATCAGGAAAGTATTTTCTCCATTTTTTTGAGGTAGCTCGCCAACCACTTTCTCCACCTGAAACTCCATGGTTAATACGGGTCGGTCGATACCAGGGGGTTCCCATGTCCCATTCCATATCCGCATCATAAATAAACATTTCACCATCCCGGTTGAGAGCGAAGTCGCAGGGGTTACGGTATCCCATATTGATTATTTCCCGATCTGACCCATCCGGGTTAAACTTTAAAACCCATCCTCCCGGTGCCTTGCCGTTCCCATTATGACCGTAGGCATAGTTTTCCAATAAAACATCATCCGTCCAATTTGTACGAATGCGAGATTTTTCGAAGCTCGGAGTACGAGCAAAATTTCCCGCCACTAGATATAACCCTTTTCCATCCTCGGTAACAATTAAAGAGTGTGGACCATGTTCGCTTCCCCCATAGAGTTGGAAGAGTTTTTCTTCTTTTCCAAATTCTCCATTCTGCGAGATCGGTACCCGTACAACTTTACTTTGTGATACCATGTACAAATGATCAAAAGCGAAGAGCATCCCCCATTGACCACTGTCGAGAGGGAGCTTTGTGATGGAGGATTCAGTAAGAACTTTCCCAACCTTAGGCAGGTCGATCAGGAAGGTGCCTGCTTTATCTTGGTCTGATACAACTAAACGCCCTTTTCTATCAAAAGCCATCGAGATCCAAGAACCGTATTTTAGTTTATCAACCTTATAGACCAAGTCGGCCTCAAAACCTGGTGGAACACTTAGACCAGTAGAAGGATCTTCGATGAGTTTTTCGATATTTGGTATTTGAGCTAAAAGGCAGGCACTTATGAATGGGAGTGAGAACGCAGTGAAAACTTTTTTAATATTGGTCATTTCTAGAATTTCAGAGATTTTGATCGGGGAGGATTGGGAAAACACATAACTTTGAACTATTGATAATTTCTTATCTTACAAGAACCTCATCTTACCTATTGAATTTTTGGGGTCAACTATGCACCTTTTTCGAAATGTAAAAAATAATTGAGCGAGTTGCCGGTTTTTTATTCCGAAATAGTGCTTGGTGAAAATCCATTATTTCATTGGATATAAAGCTGTATTTATGAGTAAATTCAAAATCTGATTTAGTTGGTGGAATCGGTGAGTATAGTTGATAAAACTAAAAGTCCATAGTTTGTGGTCACGACGGGTTCAAATAAAATTATGTTAGTTGATGTTTAAATTTTAATTAGTCAGATAGACTGTCAAAAAATATGAAAAAAGTTAATATTCCCATACAGTACAATAGATACATGAAAATAAATCAAATGTGCTTAATTATCTGTTCGTATTTGCTCATATCCTGCTCGGGTGAAACAGATATTATTACCGAAAATAAAGACTATCTGATATCCTCAAATGAAATGGTATTTATCGAGGGAAAAAGCTATTTGAGAGGTAATGAAAAGCCTCCGGGTAATGGAGATAAGTATCCAGAGGAAGGACCGGTTCATATAGTTAAGGTGTCTAGTTTTTGGATCGACAAATACGAAGTGACGAATGCCCAGTTTAAGGAGTTTGTTGATGCAACTGGTTACATTACTTTTGCGGAGAAAGCGCTTAGTAAAGACTTGTTTCCTGCAGCTCCCGAAGGTCAGTTGTTACCCGGGGCAACTGTTTTTGCTCCTCCACTCAAGAATTTAAACCCCAAGTCTACTCACGATCCATGGAATTGGTGGGCTTTTCGAAGCGGGGCAAGTTGGAGAAGACCAGAAGGGAGGAATTCTTCAATCAAAGCCCGTATGGATCATCCTGTAGTTTGTATTAATATCGATGATGCCAAGGCCTTTGCTCATTGGGCGGGAAAACGTTTGCCGACAGAAGCAGAATGGGAACTAGCTGCACGTGGCGGTCTAAAGGAATCAATGTTTGTTTGGGGCAATGAAGCACGTCCGGGAGAAAAATGGTTAGCGAATTGTTTCCAAGGTACCTTCCCCGCTAAAAATTCTGCTCGGGATGGTTATCATACCACTTCGCCGGTTGGCTCTTTTCCTCCTAACGGTTATGGTCTGTATGATATGGCAGGGAATGTCTGGGAAATTTGTAGCGATTATTTTCATCCATCTTATTATAGCCAATTCATTAAGAACCCACATCCAAATCCCACGGGGCCATCCTCCGCCATCACTCAGATCGAACTCGAGCATTTTCGTCATACTGGAACCTGCCCTATGCCTAGAAAAGGGGTAAGCGAGCTCATGTATTTACATGTTGCTAGAGGAGGCTCTTTTCTTTGCCATTGGGATTATTGCCTACGTTACCGGCCAGCAGCCCGAAGCCATTCTGAGTCTCTCTCCCCGACTAACCATACCGGTTTTCGCTGCGTAAGAGAGGGGTAATAATATTTTATTTTCCGAAAATCCGATACCTGTAGTTAACTAATCATCTTTGTGTTTCAGCATGGAATTTTATTCTATCCAATCCTAGAGTTGTCAATGGGTTCGGTGTTGCGAGAGATAAATAGATTAGTTACCTTCTAACCATAATGATTGTAGTGTAGTTCAAGAATGGGTGAAAAATGTTGAATAATAGATTGTTCTCATGAATGAGGTTAAGAAGGAGATTCTCAGAGGGATAGAATCGACGAGTATATACGAATTAGCTATTAAAACTCCGCTTGAGCCCGCCCGCTCACTTTCTCTTCGCTTGGGCAACGAGATCTTTTTCAAGCGGGAGGACTTACAGCCTGTTTTCTCATTCAAATTAAGGGGAGCTTTTCACAAGATGAGCTTGCTGAGTGCGGAGCAAAGACAGAGAGGTGTGATCACCGCCTCAGCGGGTAATCACGCCCAAGGTGTTGCCTTGAGTGCAAATAAACTCGGACTATTGGCGGTAATTGTGATGCCTGTCACGACTCCCGAAATTAAAGTGAATGCGGTAAAAGCGTTGGGGGCAAAAGTAGTCCTTCATGGAGATAGTTACGACGACGCCTTGGAGCGATCTTTTCAACTGAAAGAGCAAGAGGGTTATGAATTCATTCATCCGTTTGATGATCCAGATGTCATTGCCGGGCAGGGTACGATAGCCAAGGAAATTATTGCCCAGGCGGGGGAAACGATCGATGCCATATTTGTGGCAGTAGGAGGAGGCGGACTTCTTGCAGGTATTCTAACTTATATTAAGGAATTATATCCCCATATTAAGGTGATTGGGGTTGAATCCGAAGAGTCCGCTTGTTTACAAGCGGCCATGAATGCTGGAAAACGCGTGACCTTAGAAACTATAGGTATTTTCGCTGATGGAGTCGCAGTTAAACAAATCGGAAAGCTTCCTTTTGAGTTAATCAAAGACCATGTAGATGAAGTAATAACGGCTTCTATTGATGAGATCTGTGCAGCAATTAAAGATATCTATGAGGAAAACCGAACCATACAGGAACCAGCTGGTGCTTTAGGTGTTGCTGGACTGAAAAAGTATATTGAATCGCATGGGATAAAAAATCAACATTTTGTAGTCGTCAATTGTGGTGCAAATATGAATTTCGATCGGTTGCAACATATTGCCGAGAGAACAGAGATCGGAGCTAATCGAGAGATGCTGCTTTCCGTTCAAATTCCTGAAACACCGGGGGCATTTCGAAAATTCTGCGAATCGTTAGGTGGTTTGATGGTCACCGAATTCAATTATCGGTATGCAGATGTTAAGGATGCGCAGGTCTTCGTTGGAGTTGGTTTACGGGATGATGGTCCGAACCGTGCAGAGTTAATTGAGCAACTCACTCGGAGCGGGTATGTTGTTGAAGATATGAGTGATAATGATGCCGCTAAATTACATGTGCGGCATATGGTCGGAGGACGAGTTTCGTCGAGGATAAAAAATGAAAGATTGTATCGCTTTCAATTCCCAGAAAGACCGGGTGCTTTACTAGAGTTTTTAAAGCACATGGATCCGGCTTGGAATATTTCTTTGTTTCATTACCGGAATCATGGCTCGGCTTACGGGCGAGTTTTAGTCGGCATGCAAGTACCGGAAGAGGACAAGAGTTTATTCGAAGGATTTTTGGAGAAAACTGGTTATTGTTATTTTGATGAAACCGACAATGTTGCCTATCAAAGATTTCTGAAACCTATTTGATTAAATTATACTTATCAATCGATAAACGAAACCGTTTGGTTTTCCCTAATTTTTTTCGAGTAGGTCTTGCCGTTCAATTTATATTTCAAATTAAGCACTTTAACCACACCGCCGGCAGGATCTTTTCCCGCTAGCTTGTTGTCCATGGCAAAATCGTATAGCATACTATCAAGCTGTTTTTGTATTATCTTACGAAGATCCATTTGTCGTTCCGGGTTTCCATCCTGCCCATAAAGTGCACTGATAAGTTCGATCTGTAGTTTCTTCAATGATCGGAAAACCTTGTGCTTTCTGTCTCCTCCCGAAACGAAATAAGCGATAAGATCTTTGAGTTCTCCCGCGTTCATCGAGTTGATCAGACCGCCAGGCATCATTGATAATTCTGATCCTTCTTTTGATGCTACTTTTGATTTTTTAACCTTGGTTAACTTAAGAGGTTCAAGGCCTGATTGAACCAAGGAGTATTCACCATTTTCCTCTGTAACAACTCGACCCATAACAATAGATCCGTCTTTCATCTTTAGTTCATGCTGCTCGAATTGTTCTGAGACTACCATGTTGGGGTGAATCGTTGATTCAAGAATGGATTTGTAATCGCTGCGTTTGGCCAAGTTGGTTAGATCCGGCCCAACGCCACCCCCTTCATTTCCAAAGCGGTGACAGGCTATGCACAGACCTGCGGAAAACATTTTCTGCCCGTTGTTGTAGTTTCTTCCAGCCAAAGGCTCTTGGTTTAGAAGTTTCAAGGCGGAGTCAACAGTCCAAGCAACTCCAGGCCCTTTCGCCATGGGTAACTTGGATAGATCAACGCTCTTCACTTCTCCCATTAAATATTGTAAAGAAATGCGATCTTTTTCAGGAACTGAGTCTATCGCAGACTCCCGAATCTTTTGGATGTAGCCCGTAAACATGTTACCTCCCTTTTTAGTCATTAGGTTTTGTAATTCACCAAGGTACGCTTTTCGGTCATCCATGGTCCATCCTGCCTGTACGCCCTTCAAGCAAAACAGTAAATGAATATTGAGAATGTTGGGTGCGGCATCTGCATTCATTGTGCTGAGAATTCGATCTCCGTATTGTTTATTACGCTTCATGACATCGGCGTTGAAATCAGGAATTTTGGCCTGGGTTATTTTCATCAATGCAATTGTTTTTCGTACTACAGAAGGATGGTCCAAGTGGCAAAGTACGCGGCAAAGCTCCTCGTTTAGATTATTGTCCGGCGATGGAAAGAATGGATCCAGTTGTTCTCCGATTGCTTTGACTTGAATTTCTTCAAGCAAACCACTTCGGCTCATGATTACGGAATATGTTCTGAGTAAGGCAAGTTTACCACTTTTGTCTAATTCTTGGAAATTAACTTTGAGAAGACGGGCAATACTTGGCTGTTGGCTGCCATCATAATCACAGCGTGCCAATCCAAGTAATCCATGGATTGCGGCTACATCATTTTTTTCAGAGTAAGCTTTCTCTGCCCATGATTTTGGATCCTGCCATTCAATTGCAATACGAGCTGCATAGCGGATGTGATAATCCTCGCTTCCAAGGTGTGGCCAGGATGCGTCCAACGCTTTAACATTAGGGCTACCATGAAATGATTCGAGCATGCGACGAGTTGCACGGGCTTTGGCATGCTTGCTGGTGGTATCAAGCTTGGATAACTCGGTAGATTCCGAACCTGTGTAAGCAATACGGTATAAGTAGGATTGTCCTCCTCTACCTCCTACACAAAAATACATATGACCGTCCGGACCAATCACTACATCCGTAAGGGCAAGCGAACCGTCTGTATTGGATACAAATTCCCTTTTTTCTCCGATGTAGGAAGATCCGTTCGGTTTGAGGTGGATGGAATACATCGTAGCAAATGTCCAATCACAAATAAATAGTGCATCCCGATAATGGGTGGGGAATTTAGCATTCATTCCTGCAATTACTCCGGTTGGAGAACCAGGCCCTACATCTACAACCGAGCCAACAGTATCCGGGAAGTATTTCCTCCATTTTTTTGAAGTGGCCCTCCATCCACTGTCTCCCCCTGAGATGGCATGGTTAATGCGAGTAGGTCGATACCATGGAGATCCAACATCGTATTCCATATCTGCATCGTAAACAAAAAGCTCGCCATCCCGATTCAGGGCAAAGTCACACGGGTTTCTATATCCCATGTTCAGTATTTCACGATTTTTTCCATCAGGACTCATTTTCATAACCCATCCGCCCGGTGCTTTTCCTTGTGACATATGACCATAAGCATAATTTTCAAGGAGTACATCATCTTTCCAATTGGTACGAATTCTTGAATTTTTAAATTCAGGAGGGGAAGTAGCATTTCCCGCAATGACATAAATACTTTTACCGTTAGGAGAAACGACGATGGAGTGGGGGCCATGTTCACCACCACCAGCCATTTCGGCCAAGAATTCTACTGGCCCAAGGCTACCGTCGGGTAAGACTTTGGCCCGGGTCAACTTTCGATTGCCCATCATGTACAGGTGATCAAAAGCATACAGCATTCCATAGATCGAAGATTCAACATTAAGTTTTTTGATTTTACTTTCGTCAAATTTTTCGCCCCGGTTCGGAATATCCAAGATGAATGTACCTGCTTTTTGCTGGTCAGAAACGGTGAGGCGACCTTGCTGATCGAAAGCCATAGAGATCCACGACCCATATTTTTTCTTATCCACTTGGTATACTAGATCTACTTCAAAACCTGGCGGTACATTTAAGCCTGTTGATTCGTCTTGAACAGATTTCTCCGCATTCGGGAGGTGATATTTTCCATTGGTAGTAGAAAATGGGATGATAAAGGAGAGGAGAGTTAGTAATAATTTATTCATTTTTTGAAAATTTATAAAATTGGAGAGAGTTTATTTGTATTTTGAAAAACTTTAAATGATTGTTAAGATATCGATCATGGATTGTAATTATATTTATTCGAATATAAATATAATGTCGTTAGTCAATTTATCTTATGAATTGTTTATTCTGAGAAAACTTTTTTGAGAAAGTCGTCTTTGTTTAGTTTCGGTACTTCATAGCCTTTTACCTGTAAATGGCAGGCGATTCCTACTTTTTCGCACTTTTCTCGGAGTAGACGGCCAAATCCAGCGTGGTGGATACCATCTCCTTTAATAACGGGAATCGGTGCCGGTTTTCCATAATTAAGAAAAACGGGGGGATCGTCCTTGGTTACATGAGTAAGAGGGGAGCACTCGAGTGAGAGGGTCTTGTACTTGTCCCAGTTTTTCATCAGGTGCTCGTGGCTATCCGCTCCGACTGTCTTCCATATCATTGGATGCCGGATACAGGCCAATCCGATTTTCTTTTCGAGGAGGAAGGGGTCGAGAGTGGTTTGGCCGCCCATGGCCACTGCTCCACAGACCCGTGATGATTGGCGAAGAACCGGGTCTTTACTTTTTGGATTGGCGAGGTCGTCGTGGTAGGCAAGCCATAAACTTGAAGCAGCTCCAGCAGAGCCACCTATGACTGCAATGCGATGTGGGTCGAAGTTCCATTCTTTGGCTTTAGTTCTAAGAAATTGAATAGCGCGGGCAGCGTCATGCACTGCCGCTGGAAGTAGTTTCACTCCTGCTAGGCGATAATCGATCGACGCAAAACTATATCCCTTTTTTAACTCTGCCTCACTAGCAGTTTCGTTCTTCTTTCCTCCGAGCCAGCCTCCTCCATGAATGTGGACGAGTAGGGGAGTAGGCTTCTTGGACTCAACTTTCCAAAAGTTCAGGGTCATATCCTTATGCTCGCCATAAGAGATATTCTTATGGGTGGGATCGATTTTTTGAGCGAAGAGAATCGTGGTCGAAAAAAGTGAGAGGATTGGAATTATAAATTTTGAGAGCATAATTTCTTATTTAGTTTAACTCTTCATTGGGCAACACTTTAACCCTTTGTATAAATTTTTTTTTGAAGAAGGCTAGGTAAAGTAATCCACAACTTATTTTGCAGGAACGAGCGGGATGTTTCTCTAGTTGTATCTATAGTTTGTCGATTTTATGCGGTATCATTGAGAAGCCTCTTTTTATAAATACTTATTTTGGGGCCAATGAGTTGTAACTCCTAAAAGCGGAAGGTGACATTGAGTTATAGCGTAGAAACATACGATTAAAGTGAGCAAGATTATTAAATCCGCTCTCGTAGGCAATTTCACTCACAGGGCCATCGGAGGAAAGCAATCGGTAACTGGCATGGTCAATTCGCACATCAAGTACAAATCGTGAAAATGTCTTTCCCGTATACTTGAGGAAACTTCGGCTGAAGGTGGCCTTGCTCATGCCTGCAATGGAAAGAACCTGCTCAAGAGAGACGCGTTCTTGAAAATGGTTCAGAATAAAAAGGATGGACTTTTGAATATTATGATATCCTGGGGCAAGATGGTCGATCGCGAACTTTTTATAAGAAATTTCTTTGGTCTCGGACTTTTTTACTTCGTTGAGGTAGCCTATTAATTGTAGCAAAGTGCCTAATCGGCCAATTCCTTTAGTTGCGGCGATATGAAGAACGATCTTTTCTATATGAGACCTAGTTTTAGCCGAAAAAATCAAACCTTTTAAAGATCTCTGGGTTACTCTTTGAATTTCCTGGCTCGGTACGTTGGGTAGTGCATGTTCCAGTCGGGCTAAACTAATCTGTATGGAGATTCCTGCCGACCTACCTTTGAACCGCCAGTAATGAGGGAGGTTAGGCCCGATTAGTGCCAAGCAAGGGGCATGAAATTGGTCTACCCGGTCACCCACGAGTCGGCTTCCTTTGCCCTCGGTTATAAGGGTTAGTTCAATTTCTTCATGAAGGTGCCACAGGCTTCCGGAACCATTTAGAGGTATCGTTAATCCGTCAGAATTCAAAAGTTCTATTTCATCAATATCGTCATGCCAGCGAATAACTCGGTCAAATTCTCCCTGGGCGAAGCTTATTTTTTCTATGTTTATCGCCATTTCCGAGTTCTAAGAAGATGAGACAATAGTATCAATCATAGATTCTATAAGCGTAGAATAAATAACTGTTCACTGCTATAATAATTTCTCACAATACAAAAAGAGTAATCAATTAAAGTGATATGATTTTGAAAAATTAACGACATTCAGTTTACACCTTGCTACGTTATTAAAATTAACCAACTACCTAAGAATCCGCCATGATAAACCGTTTTATTCAATATCTCTCGTTATGTTTGTTGGTTTTCACTGCATCAGCCGAAGTTCCCGGCATTAACTTGACTGACAAATCGTTGAGCGTTGAGATAATTGACAGTGACGAGAAGGAGTTCTTCATTAGCCAAACGATGGATCTGTCCGGCCGGCTGTATGTTGGTTGCCGCGAGGCGTTGTACATCTACGAACCGAGTGAGAAGGGGGGCTTCAATCCACGACAGGAATTGTACCGTTTCCCCAAGGATTCTTGGTTATACGACCTTGAGGTCTACGGCAATGACCTCTTTATCCTGACTAATACGGCACTCTATCGAATACGCGATGCGGTGATCCGCGGGAGCAAACTGAAACCTGAAAAATTGTTATGGGGCAACCCCCAGGGGCATTTTCATCAAGGTCTTCATGGAATGGAATTCGGCCCAACTGGTGACTTGTTTCTCTCAATGGGGGATCCTCAACCGCACATGCATTGGGACCGTGCACGCCCCGACCACTTGTGGCATTGGACTTTTTATGTTGGGCCGGAGAACAAGGAAGTTTCCTATACCGGCGTAGGGGCTATTTTACGCTACCGACTAGAGGATCATTCACTAACCGTTCACGCGAGCGGCTTGCGTAACAGCTGCGGAATATCCTTTGACCCTAATTGGCGTTTGTTCGCCAATGATAATGACCAGGAGGGGGGTGCAGCATCGCCATGCAAACTAGTTTATGCCCCGCGTCATTCGTGGCATGGTTGGGTACGGGGATGGTCGGCCCGTCAAAACCCGAAGCGACGGGACTTGTTGCCGGTGACCAATCTGGAACTTGATGTTCCCGTGGGTCAATGTTGGCACGACGGTGCTGTGCTGGTCGCCAACTGGGGCAATCGCACCATTAGCCGGCATACGATCTCCGCCAGGGGCACCGGTTTTAGTGCACCCCTAGAAGCCTTTCTTGTAGGTGAAGGCTTACGCCGCCCAGTTTCCATTACGCCTCTGAACGATGGACGGATGGTCGCTTCTGTTTGCTATATGCAGGGCAACGAAGGGTCCCCAGTACGCCAAACCGACTTGTTATTGATCTCTCCCAAGACACCTGCGGCAAGTGGGGATTTTAGTAAATCCGACCTCGTTGGGTTGCTCGATAAGTCATGGACCGTGCGTTACAAGGCCCATCAGGAAATTCTGCGGCGCGGTGGCCCCGTCCTGAAACAAGCCGCCGAGCGTTTTCTGAAGACACCGACCTCTACAGAACCTTTCAGCAGTCTGATCTACCTCGCCGCGATCTACGGTGATGAGTTATCCGTGAAACGTATTCAAGTACTCGCCGGCGGCGGTGACAAAGCCGGCGAACTGGCAATTCGGGTAATGGCTGAGTTCCCTTCTAAGTTTGCACCCCTCGAAGTGGAAACTCTCCTAAACAAATCGAAGTCGCCGGGCGTTCAACACGCCGTCTTGGAATATCTCCATGCAACCCCTAGCGCCAAGCTACCAGAATCCATCGTTCGACTTGCAGCTGACCCCGATGCCTTCGTTCGCCAGTCAGCCGCTCAGTTGCTAGCCCGCCGTGCATCGCCTGCCGAACTGACTCTCTGGGCTGAAGATGAATCCGAGCTTGTTCGCCAGGGAGCCGTGAATGCCGCTGGTTTTCACATCTGGCATGCCATCGAAATTACCACGAACTTCCCAAAGGTTCGGGAATTGGCACGCTCAAATCAAATGACCTTTGTGCATACTGATGGGCCGGTTAAGCTGGCCAAACTTGGCCAGCCGATCTTCATTTACACGTCGTCCGAGTGGTGGAAGGACGAAAAGAACAGGGAGTCCGTAGCTCCTCATTTTTCTATCCTTACCAAAGCCCTGGACGATCTGTCCCCAAGTGTTCAGATTCCTGCCGCGGTCCAATTGTTCTTTCTGCAAAACACCGAGGTCGACCCCAAGGTACTTACAATTCTAGAGGGTGGCGGTGTCGAGCTAGGATCCAAATCCAAGGCATCTGTGAATGCCCGTGCCGAGAAAAAAGCACTACGGGCGCTGACGTCGGTAACCTTATCCATTAACGAGAAGATTCCCCCGGCATTTGTTGGCATCGACTGGAGTTTGTCCTGGCGCGAGGGGAAAACGATTGCGGGTAAGAAGCTTTTCACGGAGCGCGGTTGCATTGCTTGCCACTTGGCTCCCGACGACGGCAAGGGGGGAAGTATCGGTCCCTCGCTGGTAGCCGTACATACTCGCTTTTCCCCTCAATACCTAGCCGAATCGATCTTACTTCCAAACCGTTTTGTTTCGCCCAACTTCCATCCCACCACGCTCACCATGAAGGACAAATCGGTTCATATCGGTTTTATCGAAAAGGATGGAGACGAAATTGATCTACGCATCATTACAGGGACGGTAGTTAAACTGGTGGGGGAACAGGTTGCCAAGCGGACCACTAGCCATCAGTCCATGATGCCGGCGGGTTTGGTTCAGTCACCCAAAGAAATGAATCACTTACTTGCCTACATGCTTCATCAATCCGCCCACGCTAGTCCTCCGACTACTAAGCTATTAACATCGGACGATTGGGAAACCACGGGGAATTGGAAGATCGATGATGAAGGTGCCTTTGTCCTGGCACCGCGTTCAGGAGAGTCTGGATGGACACGCTATGGTCATTATCTGTGGAGTAAAGTGCCTTACAAGGACTTTGAGATCGAGTTCGAGTACAAACATGAAAAAGGAGGCAACAGTGGCTTCTATTTTAATGTCACCGATCGCCAAAAGGCGGTAGGATCAGTCATCGAAATCCAGATCAGAGACTCTGCTGGCCAATCCAAGCTAAGTGCTCATGGAACTTGTGGTGGAATTTTGCCTGGTATCGACCCTAAAACCAATGCCGCCATGCCAGCCGGGCAATGGAACCAGATGAAAGTGGTAAGCAAAGGAGGAAAGATTACTGTTTGGCTCAATGGCAAACTGGTCACCGAAACCACGCTTTCACATCCGAATTTACAGGCCAAGCCTAAGCAAGGCTTTTTCGGTTTTCAGGATCATGGCCTTCCCTTTTGGCTGCGCAATATAAAGTTTCGGGGAACACCCGTTTCACCAATATCGCCGTCTACCATTCCGCCGAAGAAAGTGGAGATAGACCCCACTAGGGAAAAGGTAAATCGTCTGATAGATCCCGTTCAGCCGAACTCATTTGGTTTCCCGCCGACCGAGGCAAAGTTTGTCCGGCTGAATGTTTTGTCCTCCAATCGTGGTACACCCTGTATCGATGAGCTAGAAGTCTATTCCTTGGGCTCGTCGAAGAATCTTGCTTTGCGGTCCAATGGGGCCAAGGCCTTCGCGTCCTCGTTGTTGAAAGGCCACCGTGAACACAAGATCGAACACCTCAACGATGGAAAATATGGTAACGACCATAGTTGGATCTCCGGTAAGAAAACGGGTTGGGCTCAAATCGAGTTGGCGAAAACGATGAAGATCGATCGGGTCGTGCTTTCCCGAGATCGCGGTGGCCGAATAACCAGTCGAACCCCCACCTCGTTCGACATCCTCGTCTCTAAAGAAGGCCGAAAGTGGAAGACTGTAAAAAAATTGCGGCCGCCCAAAGAAACCGGCAGTCACAGGGAGCGCACTCCCCGAAAAGTCAAAAGAGTTGTCTTGGCACCATTGGACGAAACCGGTTTCACCTCCATCTTCGATGGCAAGAGCCTCGATCAGTGGGATCATATGAAAGGAGCCTGGGAAGTCGTCAATGGCTCTCTTTCCTGCACGGGTAAAGAGGAGGTTCGCAACTGGATTATCTGGCGTGGTGCTACACCATCTGATTTCGTGCTTCGTCTCGAATTCAACTACAAAGCCGGCAACTCCGGCGTTCAGGTTCGCAGCGACGACCTAGGCAAGCATCAGGTCTTCGGCTACCAAGTTGAGATTGCCGCGCAGAATAAGATGGGCCTCTGGCACCACTCGCTCCTGACGAAGGGCGACCCAGCCCACGCGGCACGATTCTTCATGGCGACAGTCGGTCAGGAAGTCACGATCACGGCCGACGGAAAAAAGACATCTAAGCAAGTCGCCACCAAAGAAAAGATAGTGGCTCACTGCCGCGAAGGCTGGAACACGATGGAGATCATTGCCGAGGGAAACACCCTGACGCAAAAGATCAACGGCGTCATTTTCTCCAAAGTCAGCGACGATGACAGTCGCCTGTCACGGCGCAAGGGCGTGATCGCACTACAGGATCACGGCAAAGGCTGCCTAGTCGAGTTTCGAAATATCCGCATCAAGAAGCTGTCACGAGACGAAGAGTAAAGACACCGGCGTGCGCGAGAAAGCGAAACTCCATCGGAGAATAACATGATAAAACCATCACTCTTACTACTCGCCGCGGGAACCTTAGTTGTGTCTACCACACCCGCTCAGGACCGGTCGAAACAAAAGCCTGCCAATGTTGTGCTAATCATGGCCGATGATCTGGGGTTCGAAGCACTGCAGTGTTATGGCGGCGGATCCTACCGGACTCCTCACCTCGATAAGCTGGCCAGTGAAGGAATTCGTTTTAATAACTGTCATGCAACGCCTCTTTGCACGCCATCACGAGTCAGGCTGATGACGGGCAGATATAGTTTCCGGAACTTTGAGTCTTTTGCCTATCTGAATCCGGCTGAAAAAAACTTTGGAAAGTTGGCAAAAAAACAAGGTTATGCGACGTGTGTGGCAGGAAAGTGGCAGTTGAGCAAAAAGGCCAACGGCAGCCTCCCTAATGCTATGGGTTTTGATGAATACTGCGTCTGGTATTTGAAGGAAAGAGTTGGAAGCCGATACGCAGATCCGACACTCTCTACTTTAGATGCACAGGAAAAGAAATATAAAGGGAGGTACGGCCCCGATATTATGAGTGATTTTGTTTGTGATTTTATCGAGAAGAATAAAGAACGCCCTTTCTTTGTTTATTACCCGATGGTGTTGACCCATGATCCTTTTGTTCCGACCCCAGATAGCAAAGGTGGAATGTATGCAAAATGGGATCGAACCGACAAGGGATTCACGCCTAAACGGGGCCCGGGCTACGACGTAACAAAGTTAATCGGCAGCAAATTCGAGCAGCAATGCTTTGCTGATATGATCGCGTATACAGATAAAATCGTTGGCAAAATTGTCGCTAGGTTGGACGAGGTCAATCTCCGCGACAACACGCTCATTATCTTCACCTGTGACAATGGTAGTCATCCCAAGAGTCGTTCGCTTTTAGATGGAGTACTTCGCCAGGGCGGAAAAGGGGCGATCCACGAATTTGGAACCCATGTCCCATTGATTGCCAATTGGAAGAACCGGATTAAAGGATCTCAAGTTTGCGACGACCTAATCGATTTTGTTGATGTCTACCCCACCATTGCCGACGCTATCGATGCACCTATTGCCGACGGGGACGTCGATGGGATTTCTTTCATGCCGCAACTGATGGGGAAAGAAGGCAAGGCGCGGGATCATCTATTCCTGCACTATGATCCGGCCCATGGAAAGCCCGGAGAGACCTGGACCGGCTGTGCGTTAACCCGCTATGTGAGAACGAATAAATGGAAATTTTATAATGATGGTCGCCTTTATGATGTACTTGCAGATAGAACAGAGGACAATATCGTCCCCGCTGATCGGTTTCCCAATGTTCGAGCTCAGTTGAAAAAACGTCTCGATGCACAGCCCGCGATCAACACAGCAGTAACTCCTACTGTGAAATCGAGGATGCGGGCACCCCAAAAAAAGGACCCAGGGCAAGTTCAGAAGGCAAAGAACAGATAGAGCGTGGGCAACCTTGCGCGCGAGTACGGAAAAGCTACGACAGCTCTTAAAGCAAACCAACAACTGACCATGGAGATTTTCAAATAATGAGAACATTAAAACATACTTTTATCGCAACATTTCAAATTGCCGTATTCTTTTTCTATATTGGCTATACAAACGAAGCCCATGCGACTGCTAGCCGACCGAATATTGTTCTCATTTTGGCCGACGATTTCGGCTGGGGTGACACCAGTTGCAATAACCCCAAGTCGCCTATCAAGACGCCTCACATCGACCGCATCGCGAATGAGGGTATTCGATTTACCAACGCCCACACACCGTCTTCCGTTTGTACGCCTACTCGCTACGGCTTACTCACTGGGCGCTATCCCTGGCGTTCGTATCTCAAGGAAAAGGTGCTGCCCTATTATGCACCGGCGTTGATCCAGAAAGGCCGAATCACCATCCCTTCCTATCTCAAATCGCAGGGCTATCGTACCGCGGGATTCGGCAAGTGGCACCTCGGCCTCGATTGGACACCGATAAAAGGCGATCCGATGAAGTGGCGCACACATTGGGACACCCGCGACCCTAAGACGGCGATCCGTGTGGGCCAGGGCATCGACCACACCAAGCCATTCAAGAACAGTCCGATCGACATTGGTTTTGACACGTACTTTGGCACACCCTCGAACGCGGGTCGTATGCCGTTCTTCATCCAAGACAACCGAGTCTTCGGGAATCCGAAACCTGACAAGCGTGGCTTGATGCGAGACCCAGCCGCTGCTCGTGACAAGGTCGACGATATCTACGTCGACAAAGCGATCGCATTCATCCAGGCGCACCGAAAGCAGCACGCGGATCGACCGTTCTTTGTCTATCTGCCTCTCAACGCAATTCACGGCGCTGTCCAGGTCCCGAAACGATTCGAGGGCAAGACGGGCATGACCAGGCGCGAAGACAAGATCCTTTGGGCGAACGAGAACGTCGGGCGGATGTTGGCAGCGATCGATCGTATGAAGCTCGCCGACGACACGCTGGTCATTTTTACGACGGACAACGGGCCTCTGTATAGTCCCGTCGCCAAGAAAAAGGGCCACGAACCGACCGGCCCTTACCGCGGCTTTAAGACTGGTGCCTGGGACGGCGGCACGCGCGTTCCCTTCGTCGCTCGTTGGCCGGGCCACATCCCCGTGGGCGCGACGACCGACCAGTTGATCGGCCTGACCGATGTGTTTGCCACGCTCGCCACTCTGTGTGGCAAGCCGCTTCCCGCCGGCGCCGGTGCGGACAGTTTCAACCAGTTGCCTGCGCTGTTGCAGAAGAAGGACGAGATCAAACCACGACCAGCTATGGTCACCGCGAGTTATCGCGGACTACTGACACTTCGCCATGGCGATTGGAAAGCTATCTTCGGAACTAAATGGTCGGGCGGGCACACCAACAAGCAATACGGCGGACTGGGTCCCGACGAAACCAGAGACGACCCAACATCAGGGCAACTCTACAATCTTTCAACAGATCCCTTCGAGAGCATAGATCTCTGGGAAAGCCATCCCGCGATTGTCGGGAAGCTCCGCCACAAGCTCGATGAAATCAAGCGGTTGGATAAGAGCGACGATCTGTACATCGCAGGCGCCGTGACGAAGCCAAATGTCGTCCTCATCTTCTCCGATGACATGGGCTACTCCGACCTGCCGAAATTTGGTAAGTCCGAAATTCCAACTCCGAATATCGATAGACTTGCTAATGAAGGCACTCTCTTCACCGATGCCTATGTTACGGCCCCAATCTGCGTGGCCTCGCGGATGGGTTTGTTGTCCGGTCAATATCAACAGCGGTTTGGCATCTACTGCAACATCTATGGAGAAGCCAAGACCCGTTTGTTCCTTAAGCAAACGTTGTTGCCCGCGGTTTTTCAGGTTGCCGGTTACCGGACTGCCCACATCGGAAAGTGGCATCTCAGTGGAAACAAACGGTCGCAGTACGAGACGGCGGGACCGCGTGACCGTGGTTTTGATGAATCAGTTGCCATTCAAGGCGGCGATTCTGCATTCTGGAAGGGCACTCCGGTTTTTCGCAACGGCAAGAAGTTTGCAGCCCCCGAATACCTGACGGACCTGTGGGGCACGGAGGCCTGCACTTTCATCGATCGGACCCACGACCAACCTTTCTTTTTATACCTTGCCTACAATGCAGTTCATTCGCCGATGCATTCGCTCGATGCTGACCAGGAACAGTTCGCGGATGTCAAAGACGAGAACCGCCGGATTTACGACGGTATGCTCCTGGCTATGGATCGCAGCATCGGGCGGGTGCTCGACCGCTTGGACAAGCATGGTATCGCGGAGAACACGATCGTGGTCTTTATGAACGACAATGGCGGTGGCGGGAGTACCGGTCTATATGCGGGTCACTCCCGAAACTACGCCAACAACAAGCCGCTCAGGGGGCACAAGTTCGACGTTCTCGAGGGCGGTGTGCGCGTCCCCCTGATCATTCGCTGGCCCAAGCATGCCCCGTCCGGAAAGGTATATCGTGAAATGGTCTCGAGCACCGATGTTTTCCCGACCTTGGTGGCTGGCGCCGGTTTGCAGATGCCCAAGGGACAACCGGCAGATGGCGTGGACCTGCTTCCTTTCATCAATGGAAAGAACACATCTAAGCCGCACGAATGGCTTTGCTGGCAGAACCGCAGTTGGCTTCCTGGAAAGAAGGGCGGTCATGTTATTCCTACCCCGAAAGTTCATAACTCCGCCATCCGAAAAGGGAATTGGAAACTCGTGCGAATGAACGAAAAGATCGGTTCAGAGGTTCCACCGCCCCCCTGGCGCCTCTACGACTTGGAGAAAGATATCGGGGAACAAAAAGACCTCTCCAAGGAGCGCGTGGATATTGTTAAGAAATTGAGCACCCAATTTGACAAATGGCGATCAACGATGCATCCCACCGTTGAGTAAGCAAAGTTGGCTTAAGCTCAGATCACCCATGTGGAGACTTCGATATTAGCTACATTTTCTGATATCGCCGGGGAGGAAGTGGAGTCGAAAACGGAAGAAATTTCAATTACGCCCACTCTTTTGAACCAAAGTGAGCAAAAGACGGATACAGGCAATATATTGTTGAGCATAATTTTGTATTGAAACTATTTTAACGACTCGATGTTTTGCTTTTGCAGTATTTAAAAAAGAAATTAAACAAGCTTAGGTTCTATTTAATATTAAATTTGACACCTACTTACCTATAGGTAAGTTGAGTTGCTATTAGGGAAAAAATATTAGATTTAGCAACTAAGCAGATGCGGGGTGGGGGGTATAAAACTCTTAATTTTCGTGTTATTGGGGAACACCTGAATACCTCTAAAGCAAATATTCATCATCATTTTGGAAACAAGGAAGGGTTGGCCAATGAGGTGATTAACGATTACTCATCGAAAATGTTGGGCGAATTTAAGCGATTGGCTGCGGAATGTGATTCTGATCTATCTCAATTTATAAAAGAGGCGGAAGATTTGTTTTGGTCAGCCTGCTTGAATACGGGGCATTGTGTTATGTGCCTTTGCGATCAAGTTACTCGATTTTCTGAGGTGCCTAATGGCACGAAAAGGGTTGCTCAGGAATTTTATGAGAATCTTTTTAAAATAGTACGCGGGGTGGTTAAAAAGGCCCTCAAAAAAGGAGATCTTCGACCGGGACTTAAAGCAGAACAGGTAACCCATCAAATTTTAATGTTAATGAATGGCTTACCGAGTGTGGTTCAAATGAAAGCTTCTGTCTTTGAGGCAGAAAAAACGCTGAGAGGTACGATACTATCCTGGGTAAAAACACTTAAGGTTTGAATTTGCCTGTGCTTTTAAAGTTCGAGGATATCAGCATCAAACTATTATCAAAAGAAATCCTATAAAATTATAGGTAAGAAAAACTATGAAAAAAAAGACATTCGCAAGGCACTGGGCTGAACTAGTCACAAAATACCCAATTTTATTTATTATTTTTGGTTTATTTATCGCAATGGGGCTGGGGTATGGCGGAAAGTTCATCTCCATTAGTAGTGATTACCGGTATTTCTTTGGAGAGAAAAACCCGCAAAGATTGGCATTTGAAGAATTACAAAATGTTTACAGTAAAGATGACTCAGCCCTTTTT
>CAWUUU010000035.1:0-5465 GCA_963924995.1 uncultured Opitutales bacterium | reverse complement strand
TGGAAACGGTAAGTCCTCAACATTTTTTAGTTTTAGCCTTTCTTCTTTTTGCAGTTGGTTTTTTAGGAGTGGTCATTCGGCGCAATCTTCTTTTGGTCTTAATGTCTCTTGAATTGATGCTAAACGGAGTCAATGTGGCTTTGGTTTCTTTTTCTCGTACCAGTCTCAATTTGGATGGCAGCCTTTTTGTGTTTTTTATCATGACGGTTGCTGCAACTGAAGTCGCAGTTGGGCTCGCACTACTTGTTGCTTTATACAAGAAAAGACAAAGCGTTTTTTCTGAAGATATTTCTCTTTTGAAAAATTAAGACCATGGAAACTGTCGCTTTTAGTATTCTCCTCCTTCCGCTTCTTTCCGCGCTGATCACCCTCTTGTTCCTTCGGAAGTCAGGAAATATAGCCGCATTGTTATCGGTCGCTACTTCTGGAGGAATCTTAGTGTTCGCACTGTATTTGATTTTTAATGGAGAAAACGAGGTTTATACTTGGCAGACAACATGGATGAAGATGTCGGGTTGGGAATTGAGCTTTGGCTTTCTAATTGATGCGCCTGCCCGTCTTCTCTTATTCGTGGTTTCATTTGTGGGCTTTCTAATTCATGTGTTTAGTTTGGGGTACATGGCAGATGACGATGCAAAAGCGCGTTATTTTGGAGGGTTGTCCATTTTTATGTTTTCAATGATTGGTATCACGCTCGCTGATAATTTAATCATGATTTTCGTATTCTGGGAATTAGTCGGTTTTAGTTCCTATCTTTTAATCGCTCATTATTTGACTACAGATGAAGCGGCTCAGGCATCGAAGAAGGCATTTATTGTCAATCGAGTCGGTGATTTCGGATTCTTAATTGGAATCGTCCTGACTTATTGGGCCTTTGGTACTGTGAATCTTCTCGAACTTGCTGATTTGGTTGATTTTGATCCTAGCCTAGTCACCACTTTTCTGGGATTAGCCTTGGCATGTGGATTCATTGGTAAATCCGCTCAGTTCCCATTACATGTCTGGCTCCCCGACGCAATGGCGGGTCCGACGCCCGTTTCTGCTTTAATTCATGCCGCCACCATGGTAGCGGCGGGAATCTATCTGCTTCTACGGATTGATTTTATGTTTACACCCCAGTCTCTTTCTTTGCTCGCGATTCTTGGTGCGAGTATGGGGTTGTATGCAGGATTTTGTGCGCTTGTCCAACGGGATATCAAGAAGATTTTGGCCTATTCTACTCTTTCACAACTCGGCTACATGGCAGCTGCTTTTGGATTAGGTATGCCGGGGATTGCTCTTTTTCACCTCATGACCCATGCGTTTTTTAAAGCCTTAATGTTTTTGGGGTCAGGCTCGGTCATACATGCATGTCATCACGAGCAAGATATTTTTAAGTATGGTGGTTTGAGAAAGAAAATGCCCATCACTGCGATTACTTTTCTTGTCGGAGTGCTTGCCATTTCTGGAGTTAATTTCTTATCGGGTTATTTCAGTAAGGATGCGATTCTTCTCTCGGCCTATAATTTAAACATGCCCGTATTCATATTGTTGTACGCCGGGGCAATATTGACTGCAATTTATATGTTTCGACTTTATTTTATAACTTTTGAAGGACAAGCCCGTTCAGAAAAAGCATCACAGGCCCATGAGAATGGATCATTAATGACAGGGCCGTTGATCTTACTCGCATTCTTGTCCATTTTTGCAGGTTACCATTCTTTTCTTCCACTTGCTATTGTTGAGTCCCTTATTCCTGATATTGAAAGGGTTGCGGCAATGCCAAATCATTTATGGATGATTGTACTTGGAACCTTTGCATGGGTAGCAGGTCTAATTACAGCCAAGAGTTTTTATGGGCGGGTAGGGGATGTAGATCCTTTAGCCCAAAAGTTACCCACTTTTTATGCCTTGTGCCGAAGCAAACTCTTTTTTGACCAAATTTATAGTTTTTATATTAAACAAATCCAAGACCCGGCAGCTCGTTTTATTGAGGTAATGGAGTTGTTATTTATTTCCGGATTAATGGTGCGGGGATCTGCTGGAGTGACCGCTCTTTTCGCCCTGCTTGGAAAAAATTGTTACATCGGAAAGATTCACGCTTATGCATTTTGGTTCGTTGGTGGAACCATTGGATTTCTTGCCTACGCGTTAGGAATATTTGGAAATTAAGGAACTAATTACAATGAATCTCGATCAAATTTTACTTCTCGGTTCCATTATCGTTCCTGCGTTTGCTTCCATTCTTTTGTTTGCCGGTATAGGTGGAAGCGATTCCTTTGCAAAGAAGCTAGCATATATTGGTTTTGGCTTCCCCTTCATCGCGGGGATTGTACTTTTTTTACATTTTGATGAAACGAAAAGCGGTTATTGCTTTGAAATTTTTCATCCGCGGATGGGATTACAAGAACTCAAAATTACTTTTCACTTAGGACTTAACGGAGTTTCCTCTCCTTTGTTTGCAATGGCAGGAGTGGTTGGATTGGCAGCAGGTTTAACCGCAATTCGTTCGGGTGCAGAAAGAGTGCGACTTTATTTAGCGTTATTACTCACGATGCAGTCCGGGTTAATGGGCCTTTTTGCGAGTGTGGATTTATTTTTCTATTACCTCTTTCATGAGTTCGCTCTGATCCCAACTTTTATTATGATCGGATTGTGGGGAGGCCGAGATCGTCGGAGTGTCGCATTAGAAATCACAATTTATTTAACATTAGGCGCATTATTGTCTCTTGGTGGCTTGGTGGCTCTAAATGTAATGGTTGATGCAGAGAAATTTGATTTTCCTGCACTCTCAGAAGCACTTGCAAGCACGGCAATGCTTGAGTCCACACAGTCGAAGATTTTTGGTCTTCTGCTACTTGGATTCGGTATTCTTGTTGCATTATTTCCTTTTCATACCTGGGCGGCGAAGGGGTATGAAGCAGCACCCACATCAGTTTCGATGCTTCATGCGGGTGTACTTAAGAAATTTGGGCTCTATGGTTTAATTCAAATTGCCGCCCCGTTATTACCCGAGGGTGCCTTAGCTTGGAGCCCCCTGTTGTTATGGTTGGCATTGGGCAATGTTTTAATTGTTGGCTTTGTAACAATCGCCCAGACAAATTTAAAAAGTATGGTGGGGTATGGCTCGGTTATGCACATGGGGTATTGTTTCCTAGGATTAGCGGTGTGTTCATCTTTGGGTGCCGGTTCAGCAGTTATGCTTATGGTCGCTCATGGCTTATCGGTGGCTCTGATGTTTTTACTGACCAATTATATTCAAAAAAGAAGCGGGACTTTTGAAATGAATGAGATGGGTGGCTTGGCGACTAAGACTCCAATTCTTGCCTGTTTCTTTGTGGCAGCTTCCCTCGCGACAATTGGACTCCCTGGTTTTGGTAATTTCTGGGGAGAATTTGGAGTGTTTTTATCTCTTGGCGAGAATCCGGATCATCGATTATTTCTTGGATTAGCTGCGCTTGGAATTATTATTTCTGCAGTTTTTGGATTACGTGCAGTAGCGAAAATATTTTTTGGAACTAGTTCAGAAGAATTGAATGAGTACGAAAAAGATAAACCAATCTTAGATTTAAAACCATCTGAAATCATACCGGCAGGAATTATATTATCTGCCCTTCTCTTTCTTGGACTTTGGCCTCGAGGGGTTTCAGATCGAATTGATCACGAGATTAGTACCCGCTATGAAAAAATTGATTTGGCGGCACTTTCACAATTTACCCCTGCATGTTGTTTGCCCAGTCCAAGCGATGTTGACCTAGATAATAATCAGTCTTCTCTGGATTCCTTGGAGAAGAGTCCTGAAATTCAACCTATTTCTGACCATTGAGATGGAAACTTATTTAAATTTTTCTAACGCAAATATTTGGTCGGAAATATGGCCAGAATTGGCCCTTGCTCTTGGTGCACTTCTTATTCTTGGAATTGATCTTTTTCGTAAATCGAATAATCCGTTAATTTCTACAGGAAGTTTAGCGATATTTTTTCAGGCAGGTTTATTAATCTTCCACTTGTTTGATTATCTAGTTTGGCACCATACTTTTGACCGAGTGACCTTTTCTGGTATGCTTAAACAGGGAATCCAAGGAGATGTTATGAGAACATTCTTCTTATTATCTTCACTCCTCGTCTCAGTACTTGGTCGCCAGTACCTCAAGGGAAAAAATTTACGATCTGGAGAATTTCATCACCTTACGATGCTTGCGACTGCAGGATTAATGTTATTGGTGCAGAGTAATCATTTCATCATGCTGTTCGTGGCTTTAGAGACAGTTGCGGTTTGTTTTTACACCTTGGTCGCTTACAATCGTGATTCTGCGAAGTCCTTAGAAGCAGGTATCAAATACTTAATATTTGGAGCGTTGAGTTCTTCACTCCTTCTTTTTGGAATTGTTCTTTTGTATGGTGTAGCTGGAAACCCCGAGGCCTGGGGTGCGAGTTATGTTGGTTTTGAAGGACAGGATCCACTTGGTTTTCAGTATCTTGGAAATTTATTGGAAGCGAATCCTGATCATTTATTATTACGTGCCGGGGTTGTACTCATTATTGCGGGAATTGCTTTTAAAATTGGAGCAGCACCATTTCAAATTTGGGTGCCTGATGTGTATCATGGTTCGCCGATGCCTATCACTGCATTTCTCGCAGTCTCTTCAAAGGCGGCTGGTTTCTTCGTTCTTTTGAATTTAGTTAATGGTCCATTTTTAGGCATGGCTGAATTTTTAATGCCGTTACTTGGATTTGTTGCCACATTTACTATTTTCTTTGGGAATTTAGCTGCTTGTGCTCAAAAGAATATTAAAAGAATGCTTGGTTTGTCGGGAGTTGCTCACGCGGGTTATCTTCTTGTAGCAGTAATGGCATCTATGCATTTTGCCGGAGATAGCGATCGTGCGATTTGGGTTCTTTTCTTCTACCTTTTCATATACCTCCTCGCTTCATTTGCTGTGTTTGGAGTAATGGGGGTTGCTCGTTTGGAAGATGACACTGAGCATGAATTTTCTAATTATGAAGATTTAGCAAAGAAACATCCATGGTTGGGTTTTGTGCTAATTGCTGGAATTGGTTCATTGGCGGGAATACCTCCTTTCGCAGGTTTTGTAGCTAAACTTCTCTTGATATCTGTCGCGTATGAGGCCAAACTTTATTTTTCACTTGCCGCCATGGTCATAGGAGTAGTGATTTCGATTTTCTATTATTTTGGTTGGATGCGAGAAATTACCTTTCATCCAAAGCCCTCTTTTTCGGATGAAGAAAATGAGGAAGAGAAAATGGATCCATGGTCTAGTGTACCGCGGATGGGTGTATTTAAATTCTCTATGCTTGCTCTAGCAATCTCCTCGCTTGTGCTTGGCATATGGCAAGGCCCCTTTGGGGATGCTTTTTAGTTTGTTGTATTTAATGGTGCCCGGGGCGAGACTCGAACTCGCACGCCCTAAGACAATAGATCCTAAATCTATCGCGTCTACCAATTCCGCCACCCGGGCTAAAAA
>CAWUUU010000034.1:0-14843 GCA_963924995.1 uncultured Opitutales bacterium | reverse complement strand
AAATTGAAAGATTTAGCACAGTCGCACCTTCGAAATAAATACTACCTGCCCCATCTCTTAATACCTCTCGCTGATATCCATTCGGATCAATCCACCCAGACCAACCAGCGTTACCGCAACGAAGAAAGGGGGTTTGCGTTTCGATTGCACGAAGGACTGAATGTGCCGCGTGCTGTTCTGCACAACCCTCCTCTCCAAACCAAGCATCATTCGTGGTAACAAAAAAAAGATCTACCCCAGAAAGAGCAGTTTCTCTACACAATCGAGGGAATATATCTTCATAGCAAATAAGGGGGCCAATTTTTAATGGAGTGGATTCATTCCTTTTTGAATTAACTGTAAAGGTTTTGACTTCATTCCCTTTCTTAAAACTGCCAACTGGTCCAACTAATTTTCGTAATCCAGGAATCCATTTAAACGGAAAAGGTACATACTCACCAAATGGAACAAGAACCCTCTTCGCATACCAATTATCTTTAAATCCAGTTTCAGGAAGAATTTCTGCGATTGTGTTATAGATTGAGTCATAACCTTTCAATACCGCACCAATAAGCAAAGGAGTTTGGGTCTGCCTTGAAAGTTCTTCGACCCAGGCGGAATCTTTGTTCAAGGCATAGGGGGTAGAAGCCTCAGGCCAAACAATTAGATCAGGATTCATCAATCCAAGAAATTGAGTCTGCCTTTTTAATGTATCCTTATGAATCTCCGCATTTCCTCCCTTCCATTTTTCCCTCAAGTAAGGCTGACAAATACCCACTTGAATCTTTTGACTTTCAGACGGAGGTTTATTTTTAAAAAGAAAGAATGGACTCACCATGAAAACAAAAACGATCATGGCTAAATAAAAATCTGGACAGATATTTCCAAAGACTCCTCCTTTCGATTCCCGCCTCCTAACTAATAAATGATGTAGGTAAGAAGAAAGACACAAATTAAAAAGTACGAGAAAAAAGGATACGCCCCAAGATCCTAACCACTGGGATGTCTGCAATAAAATTGGCCGTTCCCATTGAGTTACTGGCAAGGGACACCAAGGAAAACCAAGGGTAAACTGACACCTTATCCATTCCATTGATACCCACGCAGAGGGAAGAATGAGAAGAACCAAAAACCTGTACTTAAATGAACTCGTTGCCGCACGAGGGACTAAAATCCGTGCCAATAAAAACCAAGGTAAATGATAAAGAGATAGAAGAATACATGCCGACAACAATCCTCCAAAAGAAATATGCCGCATCCAACCGACCAACGAAAGATGGTACAATATGCCAGCTAAGAAAAATGTAAATGCGACCGTCTTTAATTTAGGTTTAAAACAAAACCAGCTAATCGCGGGTAGTAAGAAAAAATAAGCACACTCCGGAGAATCTCTTGGGGGTTGAGCAAGAAGAAGAAAGAGATAAGTACCTAGTGAAGCACTCAATGGAATCCAAATTTTTTTCCATAGATCAGTTAAAGAAAATTTGTTCTTTATCATTTTACCCAAGTTGGCATGTTGAATAAGAAGTTTCTGAACTCGGCCTCGCTACTAAACCTTCAAATGGTTCAAGATTGTAAAGTTGTTCAGCTCGCCCCTCTTTAATTAAAAAAGTGGAACAAACATCAAACAGTTCTTTTTTCGTCTGTACTCGTCGCATTCCATGTAGAAATTGCCCATCTGGGTCTACAGATAACCCAACAAAGTTAAGGAATTTCTTCATTCGACCAACACTTTTCGTCTCTACAACTCCGGGTTTTTCTATCGATGCATAAAGCTCCATGATATAATCATTAACATCGGACATTGTAGGGCGAAAAACTGGTAAGCCAGCCTGATCTTCACGAATTTGTCTAAATATCCAAGGATTTCGAATCGCAGATCTTCCGATCATTACCCCATGTGAACCAGTCAGTTGCTTCAAATTATTCGCGCTTTTGTAAGATGTCACATTTCCGTTTAATAAAACCGGACAAACGACATTTCCTACTGCTTTTTTGACATGTTCATAACTGGGTGCTGATCGATATCCACCTAAAACTGTCCTAGCATGCAGGCTTAACAAATCAACCTTGGTTTGATTCATTACCTGTAATAATTCATCGAAAAAACGATCATCTTCAAAACCAATTCTCATCTTAACCGTGAGCAAAGAATTTACTTCACTTCGAAGCATTTCCAAAATTCTAAGAATTTGTTCAGGGGATCTTAGTAAACCTCCCCCCACATTTTTTTTAAAGACTCGTGGGGCTGGACATCCTAAATTTAAATCGATACCTGCAATTGGATAGGATTCAAAATCTTGTACTGTTCGTCTCAAATCCTCAATATTTTCTCCAATAAGTTGTGCAAAAACAGGCTGTTGGGTTGGATTTTGAGTAATTGAGGAAAGAATTTCGTTATCAATTCTCGAATTAGCATGCACTCGAAAGAATTCTGTAAAGAAAAAGTCCGGCGATCCCCTCTTGGCCACAACTTTCATAAAGGGTAAATTTGTCACATCCTGCATCGGTGCAAGAGCAGTCGGCCACTGGCCTTCGATTAACGACTTAGGCAAAGTAGTAATCTGATCAACACGAGATGATTCCAAGGTTGAAATCACTTCACCAATCGTTCCACTAAATCCTAATCTTGCTTACGAAGAATGCGCTCGAGAATTTCGGACATGTCCTCCACATTCTCTAACACTTTCGTAGAAACATGAATCGGTTGTTTCATCTGTAAAGCAAGCACAATGGAATCACTAGGGCGGGCATCTAATTCAATAATCTTTTTCCCCAATTCATTCTCCATTTGTAAAATAATGCGGGCGAAAAAAGTTCCTTCATCCACATCATTAATAAGGACACGCTCAATTTGAGTCTCTAAACCTCTTAAAATTAATCCGATAAGATCGTGGGTCAGAGGCCTTTCCTTCTTCACCTGATTAATCGTCATGTTGATTGCATTACCGATTGCAGGATCAACATAAATTACAAATGTCTTTTCGTCGTTACCCAAAAAGATTGCACATCCGTTGGATGTGGGCATTACTCCTTTTACTGTGACTTCCACTGAGTCATTATTCATTATTATATTATTTCTTTATTTTCTCTGATTCGCAAGCACTTATCAATTTCTTATCTTCTCTAGATAATGAATCCAAAGGAAAAAACTAGTTCTCTACCAAACCTATACCTAATCGGTTTTATGGGAACAGGTAAAAGCTCTGCAGGTTTATTAACCGCTCAAAAATTAAAGCTTCAATTTATTGATTCCGACGAACAAATTGAGAACCTAATCGGATCTTCAATTAGTAATATTTTTAAAATTCAGGGTGAAAAAAAATTCAGGGAACTTGAAAAAAAATTTATTCAATCAGGTCACCCCCAATCGGGTTGCGTAGTTTCCTGCGGGGGTGGACTTCCTATTCCTGAAGGAATGGTCGAAATTTTAAAATCCAAAGGAAAAGTCTTTTCCCTTCATGCATCCGTCGAAACAATTTTGGAAAGAACATCGAAAAACAATTCACGCCCTCTTCTCCAAAGTGAAAATCCAATGAATGAAATCAAATCCCTTCTTCGAAAAAGAGAGCCAAGATATCTCCTCGCAGATCAAGTTATTTCAACCGATCAACGAAGGACCGAGCAGGTCGCGGATGAAATCGTTCGCCATTACCTCAATTCGATCAGTTAAACTAATTCCCAAACTTCTTTTTAGCTAAATCGATGAATTTCTGAGGGGGACGAATGACCTTACCTTCTCCAGATACGAACGCATGTTTTGTGGCACCCGTGGCGATCAAATCAGTGTTCCTGCGAACTTCATAACAAGCTTTGATTCGCACCAATGGCATTTCCTCTATCTTGACTTCAACGTCCAGGCGGTCATCAAAAAAAGCAGGTAAATGGAAGGTGGCATTACACGATAGAACGGGTAACAAGAAATCTTCTTTTTCAAGTTCTACATACGGACACCCTAAGTGATCCAATAATTCGATTCGGGCAATCTCAAACCAAGTAAAATAGTTGGCATGATAAACCAAACCCATTTGATCGGTTTCTTTATACCTTACACGAATTCTTGCGGTATGTATTAACACCGAATTATACATTCCACAACTGCATCGAATGTTCAATTAATTATTTTGATTTCGATATATGGGAACGAACATATAATCAGATGAACGAAAAACTATTTGATCGTAAAATATTAATTTTACCAATTTCTCAAATGTCAACGCTTGCCGAAAGTAAAAAGATTCATTACAGCAGAAACTCTCAATTATAAAACGAACGAATTTTTAATGTCTATTTCTAAAAAAGAAAGATCACTCTCAATTTGGATCGGTATTGCCATCGGGATTGCCTTGTCTTCAATGCTCGTACGCTATGCTTTAGAAAAAAAGGCGACGCAAACTAGAGAACGCCTAGGAAATTATAAATCTTTAAAATGTGCATCTGATGGGAGTCCATTTATCTCAATCCCCAGACAAATTAAAGAAAAAATCCCGCATGGCATCGTAGTCTATTTTGAAAACAATCAGACCATAACGAATCAGGAAAACACTATTTACCAACGCTCATGGATTATTGAATCATCTGGTTCATTTCGGTCAGAAAGGCTCTTTGTTCTTGCCCAAGAAAAATCAATCAGTCCGAAATTCGTTGATGAAAATAAATATTTTTTCTACCGGGCATCGGAAGTTTACCTTCTCCCCAATAATGGGGTACAAAAAAAAGATATCGAAGATAAATTAGATTCCGAACAATACAAAATTATAGGTCAACATTCACAAACGGGTGAATGGATTCTTCAAATAAAAGACTTTTCACCTAGCGGAATGAGTGATTCCTTAGACAAAATTTCTGATTTGGCAGATCTTATTTCAAATGTTCAACTGATCCCGTGGTCTCCAAACATCTGAAGTAAAGTTTCCCTTTATCTCGTTGACCCTAAAGGTTTTTTTTGATGAAGTAATTCTTTGTGTTGTGCTCGATGCATTTCCACATAGACCATATATAAAACCAATTAATATTCTTTGAACTTTAGCCGTGAATGTAGAAATTAAAGAAGCAGGAGACGCTCGTAAAATTGTTAATGTAACTTTTGATTCAGATGAAATGTCTGAAAAAGGTAATCAAGTATGCAAAGAGTTAAGTCGCCTTGCGAACATACCTGGTTTCCGCAAAGGGAAAGCCCCGGAGCAAGTAGTTCGTAAAAAATATGCGAGTGAAATCACCCAAGAACTGAGTCGAAAAGTTTCAACTGCTGCCTACGAGGCGGTTTTAGAAAATAAAGATATTAAAGTATATTCAATCCTAAAGGTAGAACCCGGAGAAGTGAAGGCTGGAACACCAGCAACTATAGAGATAACCGTGGATATAGAATCGGATTTTGAATTACCCAAGTACGAGGAATTTGAACTGTCCACTCATCCGACTGAAGCTCAGGACGAAGATGTGATTAAAGAGTTGGACTCACTTCGTGACCAAAGAGCTTCTTTCGAAGAAGTCGAAAGAGCAATTGAAGTGGGTGACTATGTGAAATGTTCTTACGAAGGAATGCTTGATGGTTCTCCAGTTGCCGAACTTCTACCAGATAAACCCATGTACGGAAAACAATCCAATACATGGGAAGAAGCAGGGCAAGCCAAGGGATTGGGAGTGGACGCAATTGCCCAAGCGGTGATCGGCATGAAAAAAGACGAGAAGAAAGAAGTTGATGCGGATTTTGCAGAAGACTTTGAAGTCGCACCCCTTGCTGGTAAAAAAGTAACCTACTCCCTCGAGATTCATGAAGTCCGAGAAAAAAAAGCCCCATCTGCTGAGGATGAAAGTTTCTTAAAAGCCCTGAAAGTAGAAAATCTTGACGATTTAAAAAAGAAGATTAAAGACGACCTAGTTTCTCGTAAAGAAAGAGAAAATACCGACGGCAAACGTGGACAGGTCACCCAAAAATTCCTGGAGATACCAGACTTTCCTTTACCACAGCAGGCAGTGGAAAATGAATCCAAGGCTATTTTTCAATCCAATGTACAACGGGCAATCCAACAAGGTGCTAAACAGGAAGACATGGAGAGCAAAAGGGATGAACTTTGGAAGGAAGCACAAGTGCAGGCTCAAGCTCGGGTTAAAATTACTATCACTCTTGGACGAATTGCCGAATTGGAAAAAGTCGAAGTGTCTAACGAAGACTTAGCCCAAGCTGCAACTCGTGAAGCAATGATGATGCGTACTGACCCGAAGCTTATGTTCAGGAATTAGCTAAGGACCAAGCACGTATAAACCGCCTCAGGCAGGACGTCCTACACGATAAAACTCTTGAATTGGTTGCCTCAAAAGCCAAGGAAAAAGTTTGTGATATCGAAGGCGAACACTCACACTAAAAATTTTATTTAACGAACAAACAAATCGAAGACATGGGCGCCTATTTACCATTACCATATGTTTATGAACGCGAAGGTCGCCAAGAGCGAGCCTGGGATATTTATAGTCGATTACTTCGGGACCGAATTGTATTTATAGGAACGCCTATTGATGATTATGTAGCTAACTCAATTGTTGCTCAGTTACTCTTTCTGCAGATGGAAGATCCTAAAAAGGATATCCATGTATATATTAACTCTCCCGGAGGAAGCGTTTCCGATGGTATGGCAATTTACGATACATTAAATTTCATGGAGTGTGATATTGTGACTTACTGCATAGGCATGGCCGCGAGTATGAGTACCGTAATCCTTGCCGCAGGAACTCCAGGCAAACGCTTTGCATTACCTAATAGCCGTGTCATGATTCACCAACCGAGTGGAGGTGCAGGTGGTCAAACTTCCGATATTTCTATCGCCGCTAAGGAAATTTTACGTTGGAGGCGAACAATTAACGAAATTCTGTCTCAACACAGCGGAAAAACTACATCGCAACTAGAAAAAGATTCCGATCGAGACTATTACATGTCGGCAGAGGAAGCAAAGGACTACGGTATAGTAGACGAAGTAATCTCCAAGAAACCGAAGGAATAATCAAGTAACCGATGGCTAAACCGACCAAAATCAACTTTTGCTCATTTTGTGGAAAACCACAAGGTGAAGTTAAAAAAATGATTGCTGGTCCAGCAAGCGTTTACATCTGCGATTCTTGCGTAAGAGTTTGCAAGACCATTATCGATCGCGAACTTGGTGAAAAAGCTCTCCCTCCCAAAGGGTCAGATGAAAAACCGGTGTTCAACCTTCAAAGACCAAGCGTAATTAAATCATTTCTTGACCAGCATGTCATCGGACAGGAACACGCTAAAAAAGTTTTGTCTGTTGCGGTTCATAATCACTACAAGAGATTGGCTTCTGAGCTTAACATAGGTGGGAATAAACTTGATCAGTTTTCTTCCAGTGAACTTGATGATGTTGAGATTGAAAAGAGTAATGTACTTCTTCTAGGACCGACGGGGAGCGGAAAAACTTACCTTGCTCGAACATTAGCCCGAATGCTCGATGTACCATTTGCCATTGCGGACGCCACAACTTTAACAGAAGCCGGATATGTAGGTGATGATGTTGAAAATATTGTCTTACGCCTTCTTCAATCTGCAGATCACAATGTAGAAAAAGCACAGTGTGGTATTATTTATGTTGATGAGATCGATAAAATTGGTCGTAAAACTGACAATGTATCCATTACACGGGATGTGTCTGGAGAAGGAGTTCAACAGGCACTTCTCAAAATTTTAGAAGGAACTATTTGTAATGTTCCCCCTCAAGGCGGAAGAAAGCACCCCAATCAAGAATACATTCAACTAGACACTTCTAACATTTTATTTATTTGTGGAGGTGCCTTTGTTGATCTTGATCAAATTGTCGAACAACGGACTGGTAATCGAATGGTTGGTTACTCTGCGGATGCACCCAAAGAATCACACGAACTTTTGGCTGAGGTCAAGCCCGAGGATTTAGTTAAATACGGGTTAATTCCTGAGTTTATCGGCAGGCTTCCTATAGTTTCAGTTCTTGATGAACTAACCAGCCCAGAACTTGTTCGTATCTTAAAAGAAACGAAAAATTCTTTACTTAAACAATATCGTAAACTTTTCCTTATGGAGGGAGCTCATTTACGTTTTACGCGCGAAGCAATTCTTGCAATTGCCCAACAAGCAGTGGAAATGAAAACTGGTGCCCGTGCTCTTCGATCTATCATGGAGACCATCATGCTTGACATTATGTACGACTTGCCGGCTATCGAAGGTGCTGTTGAAGTTCTCATTAGTGCGGGAGTAGTTAAAGGAAAAGCAAAAGCAAAAGTTACCCCGATCGAACCGGAAAAGCTCGACGCCGCTTAGTCCAATTCAAATTAATTTATTAGTCATATAAAAAGACATTTGAGACTTTTTATTTGGTGTATTTTGAAATTACCTTGATTTACTAGCCTTAGATTTCATGGTAATAAAATTGTACTCACACGAGTATTATTTTGGAGGTTTTGGTCTTGGTATCCATTAATAGTCAAACTAGATGATATCTTAACTCCTTTTCCCTCTCCATTGCTTCCATCAAGAAAAAGTTGCTCGCTACGAGTTTCTCCAGGATTTAAATTATTGAATAGGAAATTTTTGACTACTCCGCGATACTCCACTTTTAAATTTACATTATTTAACCAAGATGTGCCCTGATTTTGAACGGAGACTAAAAAAGGAGTAGTTCCCCCTGCTAAATTTTCGGGTTCAAAATAATAACCGACAATCGCACCATCATGGATATTAGGAACATCACGATTCTCAATCCGACCTATATTCAAAATTCCATTTCCTGTATATTGGTCAAAACCAGGCTTTTCTGATTCATTCGAATATTTGTAAATTATATCTAGCACTTGATCTGAGGAAAGATTGGGGTTTTTAGACAACTCTGCGGCCAAGGCACCACTTACAAATGCAGTTGCGGTGGATGTGCCGCTAAAGGAGACCATTTCCTCGTTCTCCCATGCAGTGAAAACACCAACTCCAGGAGCGGCAATATCTACACCCTCTCCATAATTAGCGAATGAAGATTGTCGACCATTTGAATCAACCGAGGTCACCCCTATTACTTTTTCAAATTTTGCGGGATAAGAAACTCCCTCCACACCTTCATTGCCTACTGCCGCAACTACGACTGCACCCTTTTGATGAGCATATTCGATCGCATTTTTTAGCACTGTGCCACCACTGCTACCGCCAAGGCTTAAGTTAATTACCTGTGCGCCCTGATCTGCTGCTTTAATAATTCCCTTGGCCACAGTGAAGGAATCTCCTTCGCCCTGACTGTCAAGTACGCGGATGGAGAGTAAAGATGCAGAGGGCGATAAACCAAGTTGCCCTTTTTCATTTCCTGCAATAATTGAGGCAATCGCTGTACCATGCCCCCTGGACATATCTGAACCTCCAATCAAATCAATTTCTTGGATTTGCACACCATCGAGATTTGAGTTTCGTCGATCGATCCCCGAATCCAAAATTGCTACCTTGATTCCCCTGCCCCATTCTTTTCGTTCTTCTGGTGTGCCCATCCATTGATTTGCGTTTGCTCCAAAACCTTTCTCGTTATCTAGGAATTCAGCGCGGGGCAGTTCAGGAGTTCGGACTCGAAAGTTATATTGTGGTTCAATTTCTTCATCCCATTGATCCATAAAATGAGCTGCCTTAGTTAAATCTCTTATTCTCACCCGTACCATAGAAACTTGATCCAATTGATCACGAATTTGAATTCCATTTTTTTTCGCCTCGATGATAAAGTCCTTCATCGCTGCTAAAGACTTAAAACCAAGTGTTAAGTCTTGAAGCATTTCTAAATTAGCGAAAGCAGATAAATCAAGATAATCATTATTGGGAATAGACATGTTAAAATCTAGACCCACATTTTTTTTTGCTGACCGAGATACTCGTTCAAAATTTTGGATATCGACAGATGGTTCTGAGTTGAGGCTCAAATCAACCTTGATAAGATCCTCTTTTAAATAAAGCCAAAAAATGATCCCACTTAAAACCAAAAATGCAAAAAATGTCAGAACAATTGTTCGATTAAACATAAAATTTAATTGTGCTTGCCGTTACCACACTCGCAAGAAGAATTTGCACGAAAAAACTTATCCTTCATGCCTAAATTTTTAATTATTGGCCATGGATTGGCTGGTGCAGTCTTAGTACACACTCTTTTGTCTAAGGGCGCAGAAGTCATGGTTATTGATACAAACCTGGCCCTCAGCGCTAGCTCAGTCTCTGTGGGTTTGGTCAATCCATTAATTGGCCCTAAACTTAATCTCCCCATTCACTTAGTCGAATGCTTGGAAGCCAACCAGCTTTTTTATGGCCAGCTTGAACAGAAATGGAAAAAGGATTTGTACACATCTCTAGCCCTTCATCGTATATTTAAATCCGAAAAGCAAAGATCGGCTTGGCATAACAAATCTTTAAACCCACAAATCGCTTCCTTCTTTGGAAAGCAGATAGGGAGAAAAGAATATGAAAAAGTTGGAATTCAAGCCGATTATGGAGGTGGGATCACTCAACAGGCGTACCGCCTCGATGTCTCCGCTTTTTTATCCTTAAGCAAAGACTACCTAGAATCGACTAATTCTTGGAGTAGAGAAAAATTTGATTCAGAAAAATGTCCTCCTCAATATCAGATCATTTTTTGCGAGGGTCATCGAGTGATAGATAATCAATGGTTCAACTACTTACCATTCGCTCCTGCACGAGGGGAAGTTTTAACCGTCCAATCGGATCAAGAAGAATCAGTCAGTAATGGCACATGGTTTTTACCTGATAGTATGGGGCAAGCCAAGATCGGTTCCACTTGGGACCATGAGAATCTTTCCCTCGAAAAAACTGATGTCGGTAAAAAAGAAATTCTAAAAAATTGTATTTTTTTCCCTTCCTCTAAATTTAAAATTCTTCACCATTCAAGTGGGGTAAGATCGGGTACGAAAGATCGAAATCCAATTATTGGTAGGCATCCCAATCATTCAAATCTTTTTTTATTTAACGGGTTTGGCTCCAGGGGAACATCCACAATCCCATATTATGCAAATTATATGGCTAATTTCCTACTTCAATGTCAAGAACTCCCTCAAGATGCAAACTTGAATCGTTTTGAATATGAGATTAGTTGAACAAGCCCACAAAGAAATTGGCAGCATTCTTTCTCTCGGTAACCAGGCAATTGATGCAACTGCAGGGAATGGTTATGACACTCTTTTCCTTGCTCAAAAGGTCGGAGTAGACGGACGGGTTTTTGCATTTGATCTTCAACAAGAAGGAATTATCAAAACCACTAATCTGCTTGAAGAAAATAATCTTTTCTCACAAGTAACTCTTTTTCAAAAATGCCACAGTAAACTATCGATGGCAATTTTGCCTGAGCTTAAAGGTAGGATTCAGGCAATTACATTCAACTTGGGCTATTTGCCTGGTGGAAATAAAGAAATCATTACCAGGCCAGAAAGTACTTTATCTGCACTTCAGTCTGCCTATGATTATTTGTCAAACGATGGAATTATTTCTCTCATTGCCTATCGAGGTCATTCGGGAGGTCAAATAGAGTATGAAAAAATCAAAAAGTTTATTAGCGAAAAAAACTGGTCATACCGCTGCCCCAAGGAAAACCTCAGTGAAAAGTCTCCGGTACTCTATTTGATCGATAAAGGTTAGAATGGATGGATGTGGTCGACTTCCTGATCGTAATCAACATCGTCGCGACCGAAACCGAACAACTTGAGGAACTCCTGCTGGTAAAGTTCGAAACTGGTCGCTTCGTTCAAATTCTCCGTATTCACACTGGGCCAAATTTCAATAATCTTTTGCTGAACAGACGGTTCCATTTCCCAATCATCCAAACGTATACGATTTTCTTCATCGACCAGAGTTTCATGCTCCCCATAAAGTCGATCCTTAAAAAGACGACAGGTTTGCTCAATACAACCTTCATGAGTTCCTAATTCCTGCATAATCTTGTAAAGAATCGAAATATAGAGGGGAACCACAGGAATGGCTGAACTCGCTTGTGTGACTAAAGCCTTATTTACGGAAACAAATGCTTTTCCTGATCCAGCATTGTTCATTTTTTCTGTGATCCGTGCAGCAGTATTCTCAAGATGTACCTTAGCTCGTCCAATAGTTCCGTTTCTGTAAATAGGTTGGGTGACTTGGGGACCGATGTAAGAATAAGCAATATTTAAACAATCAGGAGAAAGTACCCCAGCCTCTAAAAGAGTATCAGTCCATGCTTCCCAATCTTCTCCACCCATAACTTTTTCTGTTTGAAAAATCTCATCCTCGTTTGCGGGATCAATTGTAATCTCTTTCACCAATTTTCGATCGGTATCCAAAGTTTTATTTTTATAAATTGCACCAATTGGCTTCAAGCAGGCACGGTAATTCTTACCATCGATCGGATCGGTCCGACGTGGCGATGCAAGGCTGTAGATAACCAAGTCAAAAGTACCTCCAAATTCCTTCGCTTTTGCAATTACTGTTTCTTTAATCTCATTTGAGAATGCATCCCCATTGATATCCTCGGCTTTTAAACCTGCCTCCCGAGCTAGTTTACAAAATGCTTCCGAGTTGTAATGTCCTGCACTCGCTGTTCGTTCATCTGTAGGGGGTCTTTCAAAATAAACTCCGAGCGTGTCTGCTCCACAGGAGAACGCAGCAGAAATGCGCGAAGATAATCCATAACCCGTGGAGGATCCAATTACTAAAACTCGTTTAGGCTTATTCTCTTCGAGAACTTGCTGGTTCTTTGCGTATGCGGCTTGCTCGCGAATATTTTCTAGGCAACCAATGGGATGAGAGGTAATGCAGACAAAGCCTTTAATTCTGGGTTTTATGATCATCGATATAAAAGTAAAGTTCGTTTAAAAAATGTGCTATATTAAAAGGGAGTATTTACATACCATTGTTTGATCGATAGTAGAAGATCAATATTTCCCATTCATGGCCTACAAAAATTCTAATTACAAAAAACTTACCTCTTTCAACGAAAGAAGACTGCTTTCAGAATTCCTTGAGTTACCCTTAGGGGAAGACTTGTCGAAACATCGTGAGCCCTTGAGCATGAAAGAATTAGTTGAAAAAACCTGGTCTAATTGGGGACTTGGGGAAGAAAGAACTCCCGAACAATCAATTTCTGAAAATTGGCATAAAATTGTGGGGAAAAAATTATCGATGAAATGTGCCCCCGAAAGTTTAAATACCAAAAATGGTGTTCTTTACATCAAGACATCGGGAGGTCCAGTAAAACAGGAGTTGTCATTTTCAAAAAAACAACTCCTTATCAGAATAAGAAAAATAGAAGGTTGTTCATCTGTGACCGATTTAAAGTTTAGCTAACTATTTTATCAAACTTCTTGAAGGTATTCTTTCACTTCATAATTTTTTGAGACCCTGATAAAAAAGATTGCCGCAATAAAAACTAAGATTGTCCAAAACCAAAACTCGGAAGCACCTGGTAGTTTAGAGGACCCGTCCTCGTTGATAATAAAAAATTTCACTGCCGATGTGAAATAATTCCCCAACGATACAGTAAGTAAAAAAATTGCCATCACAAATGATTTCATTTCTTTGGGTGCTTGGGTATAGGCAAATTCTAGACAAGTAATTGATACAAGGACCTCGGATACAGTCAAAAGAAGGCATGCTAAAATTTGCCAACCCATATTCGGGGAATCACCTAGATCAATTCTTTCCTGTAAAATCGACACTAGTGTAAAGGAAAAACCCATTATCCATAAGCCAAATCCGATTTTCCGAAGAGGAGTGACCTTTACAAACTTAGATGCAAATGGATAGATTAGATAAGAAAATATTGGGATTAAAAGTAAAATGAATAAGGGGTTCCAAATTGCAGATACTTGAGCTGCAAGCATTTCACTGCCCCCGATCAAAGGAACCCATTGAGGTAATACTCGATCTAGACTGCGAGCTTGTATTTGCCAAAGGGTTCCAATTTGATCAAAAAGTGCCCAAAAAACTACCACAAATGCAAAAATTGAACATAGGCGAAGAATCGCGTGTAAATTCACTCCAGAAAAAGTTTCCTTGAAGTAAATTGTTCCTCGAGGAGGAATATGAGCAAACTGTTTTCGGCCAAGCCAGAAAATGAGAGTGGCAATTGCCATTAAGACACCCGGTAAACCGAAAGCGTAATGGGGACCAAAAATAGGCTCATTTAATGACTTCTCACCTACCCAGGGTACCACAAAAGGATAGACTCGTTCCCCTAGAGTACCAACTTGCCTAGTAGTCTGAAGAAGGAATGGAGTAAGAAGTCCAGATAGAAATGCTCCGGTGTTTATTGAAAAGTAAAACCATCCAAAAACTTTTGTAAGCAAGTGATTATTGAGTTTGTTAAATTGATCGCCCACATGAGAGGACACACAGGGTTTGATCCCTCCCGACCCTACTGCTATTAAAATAAGCCCTACGCATAACCAACCTCTGGTGTCTCCGACAATCCCCATCAAGGCTAGGCACCCATGGCCTAAGCAATAAAACAGAGACAGGGACAAAATAGTACGATATTTCCCCCAATACGCATCGGCCAGAATTCCTCCGATTAATGGGAAGAAATAAGCAGAACCGACAAATAAGTGGACCCATGCTTGTGCTTCTTTATCATTAAAAACTTGGGTTTCACCATTTGGTTGAACTAAGTAAATAGTCATGTAGGCTAACAAAACGCTCCTCATTCCATAAAAGGAAAACCTTTCTGCTGCTTCGTTTCCGATTATAAATCCAATACCGGTTGGAAGACTGGAAGTCTTTTGGGGTGTTATGCGATAATCGCTCATAAATTAATTCTGCTGAATTCGATCATTATGTTTTCTTCTTTTAGCTTCTTCTTCAAGATCATTCATCAGCTTAT
>CAWUUU010000033.1:0-7553 GCA_963924995.1 uncultured Opitutales bacterium | reverse complement strand
ACGATGGTGAGCAGATAGAATCCTAAGACAAAGACTCTGGCTTTGGGCCCGAAAAGAAAACAACCACATTTTACCACATAATAAGAAAAACCGATCATCGAAGAAAAGCTCAGGCAAAGAACGCCCGCAAGCAAGAGGAATGAACCCACCCCGGGCAGAGCCTGCTCGAAGGCTTGGGTCGTAAGCAGGACACCATCACCTTCGCCAGATTTCCATACACCCGTCACTAATAAGACCAAGCCAGTGAGCGTACACATGAACAAAGTATCCACAACTGGTCCCCACATCGCAACCAGACCTTCGCGAATTGGCTCCCGTGTCTTGGCGGCTCCGTGAGCCATTGCTTCGGTCCCCATACCAGCTTCATTGGAAAACGCAGCCCGACGAACCCCAGTAACGATGACCATACCAAGAGCCCCACCCGCTACCGCCTGTCCAGTAAAAGCATCTGTAAAGATCAGGTAAAAGGCAGAGGGAATCGCATCGATGTGAAGGAAAAGAATCACAAGCGAGACTCCACCATAAAGAAGAACCATGCCTGGAACGAGACGGGCAGCCACTGCTCCAATCCGTTGAATTCCGCCAATCACAACAAGTCCAACTAAAAACGCCAGTAGAAGGCCGAACAGGCCATTTCCCCAATAGACAGAACTGGTCGATCCAACAAACCAGCCTTGTGGTTCGAAGAACATCGAACGGACGATCTGAGTCAGTTGATTAGATTGTAGAAGGGGCAGGCATCCAAACAGTCCGCAAGCGGAAAAGAAAAAAGCGAGTGGTTTCCACTTCTCTCCCAACCCTTCACGAATAAAATACATCGGTCCGCCCTGCTCCACCCCATTCTCATCCTTCCCCCGATACATCACTGCAAGCGTACAAGTGTAGAACTTTGTAGCCATACCCAGTAAAGCACAGATCCACATCCAAAATAAAGCTCCCGGCCCTCCTTGCGTGATTGCAACCGCAACCCCAGCCACATTACCCATTCCCACCGTACCCGATAAAGCACTGCAAAGTGCACGAAAGTGACTGACTTCTCCTGGAGCCTCTTTTTCCTCATGTTTACCGAGGAGAAGCTCTAATCCATGCCCAAGGTGACGAAAGGGAGAAAACCGAGAAAAAAGAGCAAAAAAACCGCCTCCTCCGAGGAGAATAAAAAGTAAGTTACCCCAAAGCCAACCGGAAAAAGATGAAAGTATTTCTGCCATTCTGCTCTCATGGTTGCAGTAAATTTTAGATGGGTCACGCCAGAAATTAAATTTATTGCTTGTACCTAGTACTCGATTGCTTTCATTAATTGTTGGTATGATCGCACCAATTGAAAAAAAATTCGTTAAAAATGTATTAGGAGAGGCTCTAGAACCCTGCTGTACAAAATTAAATACAGGATGGTACCGAAACGGATCGTGTGAAACAGACGAAAATGATGGGGGAAGGCATGTAATTTGTAGCCAGATGACAGATGCATTTCTTTCTTTCAGCCAGGCGATGGGTAATGATTTAAGCACCCCCAAGCCAGAATATAACTTTCCCGGGCTCAAGGAGGGAGATTGTTGGTGCCTTTGCGCCGCACGTTGGCAGGAAGCATTCGAAGCAGGAGTGCCTCCAAAAGTGAGACTCGCGGCATGCGAAGAATCGGCGTTAGATGTGGTTAACCTAGAAGATTTGAAGGCGAATCAAGTAAGCGAAGACTGACATTTTTTCAATTTTTCATGTTTTAATTTCTTACTAAAACATTCCCCAAGTAAACTTTTATCCTAAAAGATATACTAACATTTAACCTAACGGTTTACTAATAGTTTTAAGTATTGGCTAAAAAGCAATTGCTTGTATTGCCTTTAACCTAGAGTTTAAGTTTTCAAAGAAATGCCTGAACTTGATTCAACAATTTGGTCAAAAATTAAAGATGGGGATTCCTCCGCATTTGCAGAATTATATGATCAATTTGCAACGGTCATGTTTTCTCTCTCCCTTCAAATCTTGAATGATCGATGGGAAGCTGAGGAGGTAATTCAGGATATCTTTGCTGTACTATGGAAAAAGCCTGATGCATACTCCCCGACTAAAGGAAAATTTAGCAGTTGGTTACTTGTTTTAACCCGAAATCGTAGTATTGACCGATATCGTTCAAGAAAAAGACGCTTGGATCGTGGCGAAACTGATGAGATTCTCCAATCCCGCCCCGACCAGAAAGACCGTGACGGTGCTGAACAAGCCACGGCAACCGATGAGCATGAACATCTCCATCGAGCCTTCCAGGGATTGCCTAATGAACAAAGCCAGGTGCTCGAACTGAGTTATTTCAAAGGAATGAATCAAGTCGAGATTGCCAAGAAATTGGGTATTTCTTTGGGCACTGTAAAATCAAGAACTCGTTTAGGGATTGAAAAACTCCGTAATTCTTTATCCACCCTTCGATTATGAAAGAAAAAATCAAACCTGCTTTTAACACAATTCATTTTATGCCCATTTGAATTGCAGATTGATTTGAAAACCATCTTATTCAACAATAGTTTATAAATACTAACCTTGGACACCCTTAAACAAAAAGCCCTAGACTACACCCTCGGAGTTCTTCCCAAAGAAGAGTCGCTTCTTTTCGAAGCGATGCTTGAAGACAACGAAGAAGCACGTGAATGCCTGATTCATGCTCAAGAAGATTGCCTAAATTTGGCCCATTCCTCGCACCCCCAATCTTTAGGTAATGAAGTTCGTAACCGAATTCTTGAAAATTGTGAACCGCAACTAAACTTTGATCCTTTTCTTCAATCTGAATCTATTCAAAACCTCAGCAAAAACTTCTCCAATCCAGACGATCGTTATGTGGGGGGTGGAGGATGTGTGGAGTTAGGAAGTATTAAAAACTCTTTGGTGCAGGATGAATTTCACCGCCTGTATGAAAATTTAATCGAACTGACACCACTCCTAGCAGGTGATTCAAGTGCGGCTGCTGGTGAGATGACTGGATTAAAGAAGGCTCTTCGCAAAATGCCTTCATTCTCCCAATCGGTTGATTCTTTGCTTAGCGAATCAATCGATGATGAAAACTGTTTTGTTCAATCAGTTCAGCGATCTCTTCTGTCCTCAATGCCTTCGCTCAGTTTCTTTTCCGACCGACTCAATGGGGACTCGTTCGCGATGGGTGATGTACGAAGACTTTTCTACCTTTGCAGGGATCAACTTAAAATAATGCGCGCCTCTTTTGAGGATATTGATCGAACACGCCTGATTGAGGATGAAAAGCTGCGTTTACATAGTGCCGGTTTACTGCAAACCAAATGGTGGGGCGCTGAACACGCCTATTTTTCCTCACAAGGTAAAGTTCGTTGCGGTCATTTCTTCGAGGGCCCGGTGACTGAGCGTTGCGTAGAATTTGCCGAGTACGATGCAAATATGTACTGCCTGGCCAATCTACTTTCTCCCCGCTCAGCCAATGGGGAATTTCATTTAGAATTAATCAAAGATGCAGTTCCCAATTGTATCTTAGCCATTGCAACTGCACAGACAAAAAAGGAAAAGCACGAGGAAATTGATACCATTGTAAATGGAGTTGAACCTAGCCATTCGCAAATGCAACACGATCGGGTTCTTTGGAAGCTTATTGAAGAATCCATGACTCGAGCCCACCAGCACACCTCATTACCCGAGCTTCGAAAGGCATCTCTTTTTGGGTGCCAACGAATGGATCATTCGACCTATTTATGGTTCGCTTGGCCGGCAATTAAGAATGCCCAAGACGGAGCGGATGCCTCAACATCTAATCCTTTACAATAGTGTCCTCGTAGTGGAGTGCTTTGGGGTTCTTCCAATCCTTGGGACTTAAATAATTCGCCCTCATAATGTGCGTTCGTGGTAATAACCGCATCGTAGGGTTGATGAATAACTTGGGCTGAAGTGGAATGATTCGATAATTTCCTCGGTGACCAAAAGCGATATCGTTCCAAAAGAAATTGGTCGAGTGGGGAATTGGCAGTGTTTTCACTATTTTGCACCTGCGGGAAAGAAGCCTCAAACTTGGAAGTGGCAGGTTGATGAGGAAATCTTCGGGTTGACTGAAACGCAATTTTACTGGAGTCGGAATCACCCATTGCTTGTGCAAAATTGTAAGGCAATCCATAGAGCAAACGAGCTCCAGTCACCGCAAGCAGATCGGAAGAATCAAGGGAATAGAACCAGATTCCTTTTTTCCCATTACGATCCCTCACATAGGTTCGTAAATTAATTTCCCAAAAATCTGACCAAGGAATCCAACGAACAGGTGAAATTCGTAATTGAGTAAGTTTAAAGCCGACCACACTGATCCATGCACGCCCTTCAAATAGATCCAATTCAAGATCGGACGGAATTGAATTGATCAGTTTATTATGCTCAACAGACCAATGGAGGAGAAGTAAATCTTCCCAACGCTGGGACATGAAAGATTCAAGCAATCGTTGAATCATTGGTGGGGAAAAGCTCGTTCAACTTTTCTCTTCTGTACTCGAATATTTGCCTTAGAGTACGTTTCACAAAAAGAAAATGGGCAATCGCGCCAAAAACACCAAAGGGCATTTGATAGCGAATTTCATCGGTCATCTTGGTACCACCACCCTCAACATCTTCAAGCGAGTGAGTATGAAGCCAAAGTTTGTAAGGCCCAACCCTTTGTTCATCCATAAAAGAAAATCCCTCGTTCACATACTTGATCTCAGTTAACCAATTGGTCCATCCAAGAATAGGAATTTTGACTTTGTATTCCAAAAGTAATCCAGAAAAAGCAGCCTTGGGGGATTCGCCCACAATTTTGAACGCCATTTTGGGCGGCGTAATCTTATTCAAATTCTGAGGGACTGAAACAAAATCCCAAAGGTCTTTTCTCGAAATTGGCAGTGTTTGAGATTGTTTGAGAGTGTGCATTGAGATCTATCCTATACTTAACCTATAAAATGTCCAACCACTCTCTTGACGAATTTCTCCACATCTATAGAGTGAAAGGGATGAACTTTACTAAAATTCTACTCCTCGTGGTCTCCGTTTGTCCGTTGAGCTTACTACAAGCTCAAGACTTTAAAAAAGAAATGGCTGCAGTTCGTTTGACTTACTCGAACACTCCAGACCGGAAAATAGAAGGGACGAATATTGAAGTTGGTATCAATCAATGGGGAATTATGAGCCCGATCTATTTCCACAAGGGTGAGAATTGGTCGTGGGGCGCGGGCTTTCGCTATGAATTGTCAAAAGTCGATATCTCTGACACCTCTTTACTTAATGAAAGCAGCCTTCATTCTATTGACCTTCCTGTATTCGCAGCCCTAGAGCAATCTGAAAAACTGCAATGGATCTTCCTGTTTAACCCCAGTCTTTCTGGCGATTATGATCATATAAGCGGAGATGCCATGAGTTATATGACCATGGCAGGGGGTCGTTATAAAGTAAGTGAAAGATTTCAGTGGATTTTTGGTGCGTTTTACAGCACAGGGTTTAATGACAATACCTTCCTTCCTGGGATTGGATTTTCCTGGGAACCCACCGAAAACTCCGACTTTCTATTTGCCGGTCCCTTACTTCGTTATCGATACTCATTTACCGACACCCTCGACTTTGTACTCGACGGGAAATACTCAAGCAATGATTGGAATACCTATAATTCCGGAATTGAACGGGACCTAACTATCACCAGCTATCAACTTACTGCTTCATTGCAATGGAACTTCTCCGAGAAGCAGGCTGTTTACGGAGGAGTGGGAATGCAAGTAGCCAGAGAAATTGAAATCAAGAATGATAACGGAGCCATGCTCTACGAAAAAGACCTAAAAAGTGCACCCGTATTTGAATTAGGATATCGTTTTCGATTTTAAATCACTCTTGATCCAAAATTGCCTGAGCCGCGTCCCATCCGGAAAGTGCGGCGTTCTCTATTCGTTCCCCGCCAAAGCTATCCCCAGCTAAACTTATTCGTTCCCATGCGGAGGTATATTGTGTTGCCCCGAAGGTAACCAGTGGCTTGGCAAAGCCCCAACGATGGCATGTCCAGTCGGTTATTTTTGCCTTCAGACATTCTTCAGTTGCTTCTACTAGAAAAGGTCCACGCTCTTCATCCGGTGAGTCCCAGAATTGCTGAGAATAATAGTCACTCGCATGCACTGTACAAGCTGAGACTTCTGAAATTCCTTTCACTTTATTATCAGAAATCCAATCAATTTCAGGGATCGGATGAGTTATAGTTCCTGGATCAGAAAGTATGGACGGGCCATCCAAAATCCCTAATAATGCAAGACAGCGAGTATACCTGACCGCCTCTAATTGATCCATCACTTTCGATTGCAGTTCAAATTGACTTCTTTGAAATAATTCGAGCGTTTGAGGAACTGGAAGAGTTAAGACCAAATGATCCGCAAACAATTTACGTTGTCCCCCACCCTTTTCATTAATTTGCCATTCCTCATCAAAAAAAATTGATTCCACAAAAAAATTGGTTTCACAAGAAAATGACTGAGCTAAAATCTTGGCTGGGGCGGTCATTCCATTCCCCCCACGATATCGTATACTTTTGGGCAATTCTTCCCGACCTGGAATTGAATCATACCAAGGAACAACAATTCCTACGGATTGCCATTTTGCCAAAAGATCCTTCATTCTTCTATCGCGCACAGTAAAGAACTGAGCCCCATGATCAATACGAGCACCCCCCATACGTCTTGTGGCCATTCTTCCTCCCACACCTCTACCTTTTTCAACAAGGATGACATCATGCCCTGCTTCGGCTAAGCGAGATGCACAAACACATCCAGAAATACCCGCACCCACTACTACAATTTTCATAAGACTTTAAAAAACTCCATAGAAACTTTACATTTTAAAATAAAAATTATAACGATCAGCTTATAACTTAACCAACGCTGCACAAACTCAATGCAAATGAAATCAACACCAGACGATTATACCTCCATTGTCAATTCGCTCAAAGGACAGTTGCCCAGTCTTCCTTTGGTCATGGATGAATTAATGACGATTATTTCAGACCCCAATGCTGCCCTCTATGCGATTAAGGACATCATCAAAATGGACCCTTCGATTTATTCGCAAATTCTAAAAATCGTGAACACCGTACAATATCGCGGTGATGGAGAGCCTAGAATTATCAACCTTAAAGATGCAATGCAAAGATTAGGCTTGGAAAAGGTAAAAAGAATAGCCCTGAATACCTCGGTACTTACTCTATTTACCGGTATTCAGTTCCCATTTGGTTTCAGTGCAGAATCTCTTTGGGTTCACAGCGTTGGCGTTGCGGTTACTAGTTCAAGTTTAGCCGATTTCTTAAACTTCCCCATGGGAGACCAAGCCTATTCATGTGGTTTAATTCACGATATTGGAAAGTTGGCAAAATTAAAATTTAATCCCAAGAAATTCAGTGAAGAATTAAATAAGGCACAGGAACTTGGTTGGAATAATAACCAGTTGGAAGTTACTCAAAAAAAGATCAGGCACGACTTACTTGGTGGAGAAATTGTAAAAGAATGGGGTATCTCTCCGCTTGTTGAAGCAGTGGCTAAATGGCATCATGAAGAAGATCG
>CAWUUU010000032.1:0-5345 GCA_963924995.1 uncultured Opitutales bacterium | reverse complement strand
TATGAGGTTCTGAAAAAAGGAAATGGAATTATACCTAATGAAGAAGATAGTGTAGAAGTTCATTACCATGGTACTTTAATTGATGGGGAGGTCTTTGATTCTTCTATTGATCGTGAAGAACCGGCTTCATTTGGAGTAAATGGCGTAATTAAAGGTTGGACTGAAGCGCTTCAACTAATGAAAGAAGGGGCGAAGTGGAAATTATGCATTCCTGCTGATATTGCCTATGGGGAGAATGGAAGTAATTCGATTGGTCCTAATGAAACCCTGGTCTTTGAGGTCGAACTTTTAAAGGTGATCCCTAAACCAGAGGAACCCATTGCTGATTTAAATTCGAGCGTCCCAGTCTTGCCTCCTTTACCCGTTGAGGCAAACGAAACTAAGGCGACGCCAGTTAGTATTCCAGTTGTAAAGGAAGGGAATGCAAGTAATTCTCTTAGTCCGCCCTTAGAAGGTAATCAGTCGAAATAAAGTATTGCTCATTGAGGGAGTACTTAGTTTTGACATTTTAAAATCGCCTTCATCACCCGAAGGTTTTCACTGTCCTTAAATCCTTGATCGGCCTCTTTTAAATCATAAATTTTTAAAAGAATTTCAGGATCAACCTGTCCTGTTACTAGGAGTTCGATAGCACGTATATAATCGGGCTTGGAGGAAGCATAACTGGTTCGCAAGTCAATTTGCTTACGAAGAAATTGGGTCAGGTCGAAGTCAATAGTTCGTGAATAGAGTGCAACTGCAGTGACCACTCCGTTGGGGCGGACAGAACGCCAAGCCTCACTTAATGCAATAGGGGCACCTGAGGCTTCCACTAATGCATCGGCTCCACCAGGGAATTGTGGTTCAACTTGTTTGAATAAAGGAGGTCGTTCCGGTCCCACAATAATGGTTTGAAAACCAAGTTTTCTTGCTGCTGATAAACGAATCTTGTCATCCTGTTCAGTTCCCACAACTAACACCTCTGCTCCACGGGAACGGGCAGAAATTGCACAAAGCATACCAATGATACCGGGACCACTTACCACCACACGATCATTCTTCTTAATTGAAGTGCGATTTTCGATACAATGCTCCGCCACCGAGAGGGGTTCAGTCAAAGCGGCTAATTCCATAGATAAACCATCAGGGATCGGGAGTAAGAATTCCTCTTCAACGGCAATATATTCAGCCATTCCTCCATCCAAGTGTAATCCCTGGACACGTCTTCTCGGGGAGAGTTGGGGTAGGCCATTATGGCAAAAGGGATCACTTAGATCGTCTTTGGTTTGTAGGGCAATCATCACTACGGATTGACCTATTTCCCACAGATTGACCCCTTCGCCGAGTTCGACAATGGTGCCGGATAATTCATGCCCAAATGTAACTTCAGGGAGTACTGATTCATAACCCTTGTGGTTTAGCCAAGCATGAAGATCGGACCCGCAGATTCCGCAATGGGATACTTTTACTAGAACTTCTCCTTTTTTAGGCTTTGGAATCGCAACCTCTTCCAAACGTGCGGCCCGTTCTTCCTTTTTAAATCTTCTAAACGCTTTCATGTTGATACCCCTTGGATTGGATGAAAAGGGGCATGGATTGAATCTGCGATCGATTTTGCACAATCACTGTCGGTGAGTACTTCAACGAGAGCCAAACCAAAGGCGATGGCGGTACCAGCACCAGATGAAGTGATAATCTTGTCATCTTTCACCACCCCTTGATCAGTAATAAGGTGGGGGAGTTCATCAACCACACTTGCATGAGCGGTGTATTTCGAACTCCCTAAGATATTTGCATCAAGCAAAAGAAGGGGAGCGGCACAAATTGCACCAATCCATTTCCTTGCCTGATTATGCTCTTGAATGATTTTGAGAATCGATTGATTTTTTCTCAGTTCAAATACTGCGGGACCACCAGGCAAAATCAGTAAGTCAAATTGTTGATCCTGCACCTCTTTGAGCATGCAATCAGATTGAATGGAAAGATTGGACCGACCCTGTACTACTAATCCCTGCCCACATGAGGCAATAGTTACAGAAATCTCGGCTCTGCGTAAAAGGTCAATGGGTGAAACTGCTTCAATTTCCTCGAATCCCTCGGCGAGTAGAATGAGTGCACTGGTAGCCATTTTATTAGAACTAGCCAACAGACTTACTTAGCTTTTGTTGGGGAATCGGGCTTCTCTTTCTTAGGACTTGAGTCTTTTTTGCTCTCAGTTTTAGGAGTCGATTCCTTGCCTGTACTGTCCTTTTCTTTGGTGGTGGATTTCTCAGAAGGTGAGTCAGAATTCCCTTCCTTCTTTTCCGGACTTTTCTTCTTATAATCGGTTTCGTAGAATCCGGTTCCTTTAAAAATAATTCCAGCACCCATACCGAGAAGGCGCTTGGCTTTGCGTTTTTTACATTTGGGGCAAGATTTTACCGGTGAATCATTCATTGACTGAAATAATTCCCAGTCATGTCCGCAAGATTGGCATTTGTAGTCGTAAGTAGGCATAGTTAAAAATTGAACTGTGTGAATTGAATCGAATTAATTCTGATTCATTTTGGAGAAACTCAATGCGCTCGAATAAGCGAGTAACACCCATGTGCCAAGAAAAAAAGAAAACCCGTATAGGGGCAAGGCAAGCAGGAAGACTCCCCAAAATGCAATAATCGGCAGAATTAAACTGGGTGCCATGACCTTGGCAACTTGAACGACAAGCCTAACTCTCCATGCATCTGAATATAATCCATCGCGTACAAATGCATGAATGGAAGCAAGTGAAAGAAAGGGAGCCACAAAGGCACCTGCCGCTAAAGGGAAATAGCACACTATCCCTAGAAAACCAAAAGTAAGTAAATCCACGAGTAAACTGGCGAGCCAGCCCACCAGGATAGGACAACCCGCATAGGCAAGAATGAGGAGAAATACCTGCAAGCCACCGGTGAAGAGTGGAATGGGTTCCATTTCCTTCCACTCGGGTAAATGCCACTCCTTATCCTGTCGTAATCGAATGGTGTACTCCAATAAATAACCGAGTGAAAATAGGTTAAGCACAGGGATGAAGGACATCGCACCTCCCCACAAAACTTTGGACACCCAACCCGGGTGACCAAAAAGCCTTTTACACACCGCTTCCAAACTTGGCATAATCAATTTACCATGACATGATGAACTCAATTCGCAAGTCATGAATTTCCTAGAAAAGTTAAAAAAATGGCAAACTCTGATCAACCAACGGCTTGATCAGTACTTGCCTGCCACCTCCTTACAACCTGTCCAACTCCACCAAGCCATGCACCATAGCATGAATGCCGGGGGGAAGCGATTGCGCCCGATTTTGGCCTTGGCTGCCCATGAAATGTACCCCAGTCAACTTGATCCAGTTCCGGCAGCCATTGCACTCGAATGTATTCATACATACAGCCTGATACATGATGATTTACCTGCGATGGATGACTCCGATCTTCGACGGGGGGTACCGAGTTGTCATAAAGCTTTTGACGAAGCAACTGCGATTCTCGCGGGTGATGCATTTCAACCCCTTGCCTTTGAAATCCTTGCCCAATATTACCGCGATGATCCACAACTTGGAATCGATTTAATTTCTATGCTTAGCCAGACTGCAGGAAGTCAAAAATTAGTCGGCGGGCAAATGCAGGATTTACTTTCAGAAGGGAATGAACCAGATGAAGGAAATCTTTCCTACATCCATTCCAATAAGACTGCGGCCATGATCGAGGTATCCTTGCAAATGGGTTTCAGAATTGGCTCAGAGGGAGAGAATTCAGAGAAACTTGACCAAATCGGGAAGGTGGGCCGTTCGCTCGGCCTTGCCTTTCAAGCAGTGGACGATCTTCTTGATGTGACTCAAACCACCACACAGCTTGGAAAGGATGCCCGTCACGACGGTGAAAGTGGTAAGATTACCTGGGTATCTCTAAAAGGGGAGAGCGAGGCTCGCCGCCTGGCTGCCCAGCATACTGAGGATGCCCGTCAATCGCTTCTTTTAATCGGCGGAAACTCAGTTTTTCTAAGCGAGTTGATGAATTACATGCTCAATCGTGAGTTTTAGCTCGATGCTCGACGGAGATGAAGTGCAACCCGCCGATGGTCGCAATTGGCGAAATCGACTCTCTCAATCAAGGGAAGTAGGGACCGGTTTTGCCGCACCGGGCGGTTCATTTACTCGTGCTCTTTATGAATGGTCCTTTACTCCAAAGGGGCAAATTATGCATTCTTTGTTAAAGAATAGAAGGGTGGTGGAATTAGGTGCGGGTATGATGTCATATGGTTATGCCTTGGCGAACCATTGTGGAGCGAAGAATTTTGTCGCAGTAGAACCTTTTTATGCAGATGTTCAAAAAGCTTCCATTCAAACTTATCTTTCTGAAAACCTGGGAATGAACGATCGTATTCCTCACAAGGTAATAGATCTTGATATGTTGGCTTACTTACAGGCAGAACCGGATAATCTTCTCTGCATCATTGCCTGCGGGATTGAGGATTGTATTTTACCTAGCTTCGACTATCGAAAAAAAGTGGAAAGTGAAATTGTACGCACCATGGAAAAGGATTCCTTCTTTTTGAGTTCGCATAGCGATCTTTTTCCCCAAGGTTTACAAAATAGAGAAATTTGCTTTCCCCGCCCCTCAAGTCCACAGGTTTTCGATCGATTGCGCTTACATGGTAGAAAAGAAGCCTTTGAATACTACGGAGATATTAGCACTCTCCTTCAATTACCTAGTTAGGGATTTAGTTTATTCACACCGGTTGAAGCAAGTTTTTCATTCGCGTAGTGAGCTTAATTCTCGCCAAATCATTATCATTATCCCTTTGCTTAAGTGGTAATTGTTGAACATTAAGGATTTTCTCACACTGAGGCCCTTGTCAATACTATTTGAGGGAGATTGGAGCCTGTGGCAGCAGGGCAATCCTTGTCATCTCAGAGGACACACAATTATGGGCAGTTGGGATTGCGATTTATATAATCTATATTTCTGTAGAACTATATTAATCAAAAATAGTGTGTTGCCAACGCGAGGGTTTAATCCGTGCCGGCCCACCATTAATTAGAAGACAAAGTATTCAACCTCCTTAACCTTGTCCCCTTAAGTACAAGTTATTTGACAAATCACTCTATATTATAATGTACTCTATTAAATTATCATTATTTCGCCCATGAAGACCTCGCTCGCTTTTCTTCTTTTCTTTCTCTGCTCTTTTCCCTTGTGGTCATCCCCGCCCGTTCCGTATTCAGGAAAGGTCGCAATCAACGGAGTCAATTACCATGGCAATGCAGAGTTTACTTTTTCTCTGGGCGATGCCAATGGAACAGTACATTGGAGAAACGGAGTTAATGCCAATGAACGGATCAAGGTCTT
>CAWUUU010000031.1:0-7393 GCA_963924995.1 uncultured Opitutales bacterium | reverse complement strand
TATTTCTTGAGCAGGAAGGACCCAGCCGAACTCTTCAAGTCTCCATTAAACTCCCATGCCGCAATCGGTCGAAGATCAACCGGTTCAAATTTCTCATCTTCCCCCACTCGTTCAGACAAAATCTTTTGACGAACCGGATCGACTAAAGTAGCCAATTTCCCTTCATTTTTTTTCACCTCATGCTCGAGCTCGATGATTTTCTTCTTCCTGTTCTCGTTAACTTCAATCGCTTTTTTCAGGTCTACCTCGCGTGGCTTAAGCTCGCCACTGTACCAAGTTTCAAGAAATTCATTCCGATAGGAAAAGGTGGGTTTGATCAACTCGGCAATAGGACGGTTTTCAAGAAAGACGGCATCGAATAACAACAAAGGTTCGAGAACCATAGGCAAACTGGCAGGATAATCCTTATCGATTGAAAAATACCGATTGAGCGTGGGGTCTGGAGTAGCCGCCAATGCATTTTCCAATTGCATCCACTGGGACGGAAAACTGTCCAAAAACCTCTCTATTTTGGGATTCTTGAGCATTCCATCGACGATCTCGGATAAACCGCTTGAATTAGACAGTCTACCCTCTTCCGCCGCCCTCAGAAGTTCGTCATCCGGACAACTGCCCCAAAGAGAAAAGGATAATTTAGAAGCCAAGGCATAAGGATCATCCTTTGTAACGGTTTCGTGCCGAAAGAGAAACAACGGAGAGGAAAGGATAGCAGATGCCACCTTCTTCATTCCCATGGTGAAGGATTCCTCGGATTTAACTTGGTCTTGAGCATAACGAACGTACCTGCCAACGATCTCGTCATCGACCGCAGAACGGAAGGCAAGACGAAGAAAAGGATGCAGGCGCTCCCGAATTTCCTGCCCTAATTCCCCTGGATTTTCCGGTTCACTAAAGAATTCCTTCCAGATACCCACCGTTTTCTCATTGAAATCGGGGCTTTGTAAAATAGAGACACTTAACTTGAGAAAGGTGTCCAGGAGTAGAGGAGAAAGAGTCAGTTGGTCGGACTGGTTATCGAACCCGTGAGCGGCCCGTAAATCCTTTGGGAAAGCCATAACATCCAGAAAACCTTTGTCCCGGTTTTTAGCGGAAGCCCGAACCAGGTCGGGGATTTTCTGTTCCGTGGATGTCAGGTAATTGTTATGTCGGGTCATCATCTTTTCCGAAAGCTCGAAGACATCGTTCTGAATCCGAAACAAATCCTTAAGCGAGTTATTATACTGGAAACGATTAAGTCGGCTAAGCCTAGGCTTTTTCTGCTTTGCTCCCACGGCCGCTTGACGCATCAAATCCTTGAGCAGAATAACCGTTCTAGTTCGTTGGTCATCAGAAAGTTGCTCCTCGTCCTCTGGGGGCATGTCAGCAAAATCGATTACCTCAATCAATTCCTTGATTAAGGCAGGATCTCCAAGAAAATCGGCAACGGTTTCTATTTCGTTAAGATTAACTTTCCCCTTAGTCTTCTCTCCCCCGTGACACTTGACACAATTTTGCTGGAACAGAGGTTTGAGAAAACTATCAAACTCGCCCGCTCCATCTACAGTATTAAAGCTTTGCAACCAAAGCCCTGACATTACAAAAAGAAAAGAGAATCTAAGCATGGACTAGGTCCACAAATCTGAGATCACTCCGTTGCTATCCGAGAAGCTATCAATTTCTACCCCCATCAAGTTGGCTAAAGTGAGCCAAAGATTGGAATTTAGTGTTCCACTCTTACAACGGATAAAGCGCCCTTGCTTGATCTGACCTTGGCCTTTCCCCGCCACGATCATGGGCAGATCAAAATACTGATGGGTAGCTCCATCACCCAAGCCCGCACCGTAAGTGATAAGAGAATTATCGAAAAGGGGGGTGCCGTCCGATTCTTTGATTTCCTTCATGCGGGAAATGACATAGGCAAACTGCTGGAGATGGAAAATATCAATTTTTTGAAGTTCCTTGGCCACCTCCTCCTTTTTCTGATTATGAGTCATACTATGATGCTGGACAGGATTAGGAAAAACTCCCTCGTACTTGAGTGAGGCATCCCAGCGCTCTGGCCCGATCATGAAAGTACTTACATTTGTGATCCCCATTTGTAGGGCGGCCAGCATAAGGTCGGCCTGCAGCCTGATGTATTCTCCTCTCGGTAAAATCTCGTTCGTGGGTTGATTTACATTCGCTCCTGTGATCATCTTCTCGAGTTTTTCAATCCGTAATTCAATTTCTCGAATCATGGTGACAAATCCATCAAGGGTATCTTTGTCTTGGCGGCCAAGCTTACGGGAAAGACTTTTGGTATCAGCTAAGATCAAGTCAGTCACATCCTGAACATGGTCGCGGTAAGAACCTGCCATAAAAAGTCGATCGTAGAGCTTTCGTGGAGTCCTGATTGATGGAGCGATCTTGCCTGGCCCATACCAGGAAATATTGTCGAAGAAAATATCCTCCTTGCCGGCGGTAAACCCGTTACAACTAATTTCCAATGTATTAAACACTGAAGTATGCCCCACCTTGTCCCCAATTACTTGGTCGAGACTTCGTCCATTGGGATGCCTCATTCCCTTTTCAGCAGCCTGTTCCGGTGAAACGCTAGTCAGGTAACAGGAAGCACCTTGGGCATGGACGTCTTGACCATTCTTGAAGGTACGATCTAAGCCGGTAATCATGGTCACATCGTTCTTATGCTTAAGCAACGGTTGCATCGTAGAAGTAAACTCCAAAGGGTAAATTCCCGGTTCATTATGAATGCGCACTTTGTCTTTTGACTTGTCCGCATTGAACCCGCCTTGAAAACCAGGCAAAGCTGCCTCCTCCTCGCCCGGAAAAAAATAACGCCTTAAGATCCCATTGGGTATATACATCATAACCAATTTCTTATTGGGCAGTATGCTTTGGGCACCTGCACCAGCAAGGGAAGGAAGAAAGGGTAATGCAAGGGACGCCCCTCCTGCTGAAATGAATTGTCTGCGTGATAATTTCATGGCTCGATAGAAAATTGAGATAACATACGGTTTTAACTGTAAGTAATCTCATTTCTCCAGATGTGGACAAAATTGCAAATATGGAATCAGTATTTTGGGTGATTTTTTTTAACAGGTGAGATTTAAAATTAGAAGAATACCCTTTCTATAAGCTAGTAAGGTTTTTGTTTTAGCATTCCAGGTTAAGAATTTTTACGGCAAACATTGGGAATACTTGGAGTGTTCTTTAGTAACTACATTCAATTCTTATCGATTGCCCATTAATTTCAAATTGTATTTCATTAAAAATCTTTAAAAAAAGATCTTTTATTCCACTCAAATCATATTTCCATGAACTTTAATTTCTCTGCCCTGTTGGCATTATTTTTTTATCCTTATTTTTATTCCATTGGGAATATCGGACGTGGGGAAGAAGTCTACAAACAGATTTGCTTTAACTGCCATGGCCCTAATTTGGGTGGAGGTATCGGTCCAAGCCTAATTGATTCCTATTGGAAATATGGTGACTCTCCTGAGGCAATGCTTCAATCGATCGCCAAAGGAATTACCGGGACGGAGATGATCGCCTATGAATTAGCCTACCCAAAGGACGACCTGATCGCCGTTCGTGATTTTATTCTATCAAAACAGGAAGGTATGCGCTCCGTGTTCCGATCGGTCTACCCCCGAGAATTCTTCGAGGGGAGAAGGCTCAAACCTGAACTCTTTGATTCTGTGGAGTCTTTATCCCAGTCAAGATTACCAGAAAATGTGTACTATATGGAAAGAAGTGTAGATGGGGTACTTCGTGGAAAGGCCAAACTCCATATTAAAGATCCTGGGGACTATCAGTTGATAACTCGTCCGATTGGTCGAACTTCGATTTATATCAATGGACAAGAAATGCATTATTCGGATCAAAAAACCGATCAAAAAACCCATTTGAACAAGAAGTTCAAATTAACGAACGGTATTCACGACCTTGAAATTCTACATGAAGAGAAAACCACCCATTCCTACAGATTTTATGGTTACCTCCAGCATATAGGAGGAAAGCGATTTCCACTGAATGGGAAAAGTTTGGAAGGCAGTGCTCCAAAATTCATCAAGGCTACTCCCCAAGCAATAGTCATTCGCAAATGGATTAAAGATCTACCTCCTCGCTCCCTTCTCTGCCTTCTTCCCAATCGTGTCCTCATTGCTTACGATCCCACGAACAGTCAAATTGTCAAGGTATGGAGTGCGGCCGAAATTAATCAAACACCCTCGCTTCCTGGTCGTAGCCAAAACCCATCCGAATTAAAGGGGCAACTTATTCCTGATCAGGAAAAATTAGTTTGGAAAGATGCAGATTTAGAATTTCTTCATTATCAAACACTGGGCGAACAAGTGCAAATTACATCTCTGGTGAATGGAAAACAGAAAACCCTGTCCTTCATCCCTAAAGGAACTAATTCCTTCAGTCTAACGATCCAGTAACTTATTTCCTTACTCATGAAATTTCTTCTTACTCCTATTGGCATACTACTTGCCAGCTTTTGTATCCAAACCTCTGCTCAAATTCCTTCGGGATATCGACTCGAAACAATTCCGATTCCCCGAGGTGCGGTTTCCATATTAGGACTCTGCCACAAACCAGATGGAACCCTTGCCATTGCGACCTGGGAGGGTGAAGTTTGGGAATACAAAGATAAAATATGGTCTAAATTTGCCGAAAATTTAATGGAACCAAACGGTATCTACTACGATGCCAAGGACGGTGCTTACTATGTTGCCCAAAAACCTGAGCTTACTCGACTCGTTGATCTTAATAAGGATGGGGTGTGTGACCGCTATGAATGTGTAACCGATGAATTCGGGGTTTCCGGTGAGTATCACGAATATCATTTTGGACCAGTAGTGGACTCACTTGGCAGAAAATATGCATCTTTAAATTTGGGGGCACGTGGTGAATTCACAGTTCCAGACGGAAAGCCTTTTGGCGTAGGAGGGGGAAATATGTCCTACAATGCTCCGTGGAGGGGCTGGGTTTATCGTTCAGACCGAAGGGGGCATTTCCAACCGTTGGCAAGCGGGTTTCGTTCGCCTTGCGGGATTGGAATGAGCCCGAATGACGAGCTTTTCATTACTGATAATCAAGGTGACTGGGTAGCGGATTGCGCCCTCTACCATGTCCGTGAGGGGAATTTTTACGGTCACCCCGCCTCATTACCAGCTCGTCCGGATTTCACCAAAGATAAAGTTTTATCCCTTACCGCAAAAGACTTTGAAAAGATTCGTACACCTCCCGCAGTTTGGTTGGTCCGAGAAGCCATTGCAAATTCGCCAGGCAGTCCAGTGTGGGATACTACAGGGGGCAAATTCGGTCCCTTTGACGGACAAATCTTTTTGAGCGATCAAAGACAATCTAATTATTTCAGATGCGGTGTAGAAAAAGTCGATGGAGAGTATCAGGGCTGGTGCCTTGATTTTCTAAGAGGTACTGAGTCTGGACCTGTTAAAATGTCATTCGATAAAAAAGGTCGGCTTTGGTCGGCTCAGGTTGGAAGGGGGTGGTTTAGCAAAGGAGGCAAGCGTACTGCCCTGCAATATGCGGAATGGGATGGAAAAACAATCCCATTTGCCATCCATTCAACCAGTTTAACGAAGACTGGATTTTCGGTCCGATTTACCGAAAAAATTGGAAAGAAGATTATTCCTAATGTCTCGAGTTGGAGCTATCACTATTACAGCACCTATGGCTCTCCTCCAGTCGACCAGAAGGATTTAAAAGTCAGTAATTATAAACTGTCTCAAGATCGGATGACCGTAACTTTTGATATCCCATTAGAAACCAACAAGGTATATGCCATTCAATTCACCGAGCAAAAAAATACAAAAGGCAAGCTCCTCGATTTCAATACCTTGTATTATACCCTGAACAAACTTCGTCCCACTAAAGAACCCAAGGCAGGACGGAATGTGGGCTGGGATCTCGCAGGTTCAAGTTGGACAAGGAACGACAAGGCACGCCCGATCCCACCTGTGGTTACTCCCCTACCCTCCGAAAAGTGTTTTTTTGCGGCACCGAAAGAAGCCACTATTTTAAGCGCTTCTCAGTGGACTAATCCAAATTGGAAATTTAATGACGAGGGAGTCATGGCAAGAGCCAAAGGGAACAACCTAACCAAAAAAGCATATGGGGATTCAAGAATTCACCTTGAATTTCGCTTCGATCCATCCGACAACTCCGACTGGACAGGACAACTTTATGGAAATTCAGGCATTTTCTTAATGTCTGGCTATGAATTACAGGTTGTAAACAGTTTCCAAAACCCAACTTTTGCAGATGGTATGTGCGGGGCGATTTATGGTCAACATCCACCCCGTGTAAACGCTTCTCGAAAACCCGGCGAATGGCAATCGTACGACATTTTAATGAAAGCCCCAGTCTTTTCTGAAAATGGAGCGGTTGAAGAACCCATGAGAGTCAGCATTTTTCACAACGGATTAATGATTCACGAAGATGCATGGATCTACGGAGAAGTCGGTGGCCCTTACAAGAAACATGGTAAACGCCCGCTTATGATCCAGGATCATAAGGGAACGGGAGTATCTTTTCGCAACCTTTGGATCATTGCCGAGATTGACTATGATCGAAAATTAAAATCTTTTAAAAATCTTTTCGGCCCCGCCTCTTCTAATTCTCTCTAAAATAAGGCAGATGGCTGAATGAAATAGTCGATGAACACTTTTCATCGACCATAAGCTTCCTTTCAACTCTGTAGTTATCTTAGGTTTTAATATTATAAATTTTTCTATTTCACCAATGAAGTACCATTCAATAAGATTATTTACCGGCAATTCAAAAGATCGGATGGAGTGTTATTAATAGATGGAACAAAAGGATCTCGATAACCACGATCAATTCTTAAGGCTTTATGTCGATAATGAGGAATCCCTGCGTGGTTTTATTCGCTCTCTTGTGCCCAGCTTGGAAGATGCAAAAGAAGTGATGCAGGGAACGGCCGCCGTGCTATGGCGAAAGTTTGAACAATTAGATTCTCCAGATAATTTCAGACGGTGGGCCTTTGGGGTTGCCCGGTTTGAAGCTCTCTCCTACAGGAGGGATAAGGCACGGGATAGACTCGTATTTAGCGAAGAATTAATCATGCAACTGGCGAAAGAAGCTGAAGTTGAGGCAGACCTTATTGATTTGGAAGCAAAGGCACTGGAGAAATGCATCACTAAATTACCCCAAAAACAAAGAGCCCTGATTCAACAGGCTTATTCCCCAGGCACCAAGATTGATAAGATGGCCAGAAGAGATGGACGAACCCCTATGTCTTTATACAAAGCATTACATCGTATACGAATCGCATTGGCTGACTGTATTCGGGAAGACTTAAAAAAGCAGGAGGGGCTTGCATGAAATCATCCAAAGAAGATTTGGAACTCGTAAGGCTCTACCT
>CAWUUU010000030.1:0-16008 GCA_963924995.1 uncultured Opitutales bacterium | reverse complement strand
GGATTTTCCGAAAAACTCTTTGCCGGTGAAGAAATATTATTTTCAATTATGTTTAAAAGAGTTTGCCGAAGGAAAGGGCTCAACTTCGAAATATTAGAGGATTATCCAGTGGTCACTTCATCAAGAAAACTTTCGTGGTTTAATCCTGTACAAATTCTAATCGCTATTTTAATTCCAATTTTTTTCCCTTGGGCTTTGCGTTCAAAGAGCTTATGTGGTTTTTGGTATCGAAGGCCTCTTGATAAGTAGAACCAGTGACTTATTCAAAGGGATAGCGAAGTTGCCACTTTTGGCGAATCTTATCTAAAGTTGTTATAATGGACATACTTTCGTTCAAAGGCATAATCGAACTTTCTTTTTTTCCTTCGATCAGTAATCGACCGAAGTGTTCCGCTTCGTAATTAAAACCATTGCCGACAAAGGGGTATTCAATCTTTTTGATCTCTCCTGTCTTCCAATTAGTTTGAGTCATTACTTGTGGTTTCCAACATTGTTGGTGAATTCGAATACTTCCTTCTGTGCCTGAAATAAATGCTTCTTGGCCAGTATCTGATTGAATAGAGGAATGTAGTAAAGCCATGCTACCGTTGGAATATTTGAAAATCATCGATGCCTGCTCATCCACACCCGTCTTCCCACAAGTCCAATCAGTTAGAAAAGAATCGGGTTCTCCGTTGATCATAAATGAAAAGGAGACAGGATAAATCCCCACATCCAAAAGAGAGCCACCCGCAAGGTCTGGATTGAATAAACGCCCATTGGGATCCATGTTTTCTGGTCTAAATCCAAAATCCGCATGAATTGTTCTGATTTCGCCTATTTCATTTTTACTTAGGATATCTCGAACTTTTTCCATAAGGGGTGGAAATCTGGACCACATTCCTTCCATTAATAAAACATTTTTTTCTTTAGATTTTTCAATCATCTGTTCAACCTGACCTGAATTTACTGCAAATGGCTTTTCGCATAAGACTGCTTTACCATTTTCCATGCAAAGTATTGCGTTATTCATATGTTCAGTATGAGGAGTCGCAATGTAAATGGCATCAATTGAAGGATGTTTAGCTAATTCATCGTAAGAGGCGCAAGAAATTGGTATATTCCATTCGTTTGCAAAATTTTGTGCTGATTCTTTAGTTCTAGAACCAATTGCATTGAGTTGACCATTTGAGGCATATTTTAATCCTTCAGCAAAAGCCTTTGCTATTCTACCTGTTCCTAAAATCCCCCATCGAATTTGCTTGTTCATTATTTTGTTAGAATCACTTTGTTCTTAACAGGCAATCCTTATCGAGAAGTTCTATGCACGGTCTTGGTTGACGAAAATACAGATTTATTTGAAAAGAATTAAATGCTTAATAAGTTTTTATCCTTTATATTTGGGCTTGTGCCTCTTTTTGCGACCGTTGTGATTTTTAGTTTTCTGGGTTGCTCGGTAGAGGATATAAAACCCTCAGAACCTGAAGCAAATCAGACAGAATCATTTAGGCACATTCCGCAGGGACCCGTAAAAGGTTTATCCCCGGAAATTGCCCAAGGGCCCTACAGGGCCGAATTCTTGGATTCGATATTTGAAAAACATCTGAATGAACTTATTCCAAGAATAAGCAAATCCATTCCTGGACCACAAAAATTCGATTATACTAGATTAGAACATTCTTTTTTGAAAATGCTTCTTGAAAATAGCACCGAGAAAAACCTGAAAAAATATCAATTTATTTGTGATGAAAATGAACGATGGATTTATCGTTGTAATATGGAAAGTGGCGAAATTGAATGCTTTAGTATGAGTTCGAATAAGTTACGCTTGCTCTCTAGCATTAAATAGGGAAATTTATACTTGGTAATTCTTATGAAATTAAAAATATCAAAGCTTTTTGTTCTATTCTTTTTATCATTATTTTTTAATGGATGTGGAAGTAAAGATAGCTATTCATACAGGAGCAAAGAATTTAACAGCGCTAGGAAACCAATAGCTACTGTTGAAAAAGCGTGGGTGGCACGTCATAAATATGATCATGAGCGAAGGTTACTTATCCCAATGGTCGGTGGGACGCGCTGGGGGGCGGTTCAGGAATATAAAGAAGATGGTACTCTTGAATATAAGGATTGGTGGGTCAGGGATGTCAAAATCGAGGATTTAGAAGCTCGTCCTAGTACAACTTTAAGTATTTCAAATAAGAAGGAAATTAGACCCAAATCATCACTTGAAGACATAGATTTAGAGGTTATCCCTAAAGCGAGTTCCTCAGTGTCTACTGAAGTTCCTGAAAGTTCCTCAGTTATTTCGGTTGAACCTTTGCCGATTCCTGGTGCTTTTCTTGGTGAAAAAAGTGAAATCCCCGTAAGCGAGGCTCCCTTTGCTCCGTTGCCTTTCGACAGTTTACCATCACAACCGGAAGAAAATAGTTTAGATTCCGCGTCTCCTTTTGCTCCTTTACCTGATTCATTCCCCCCGCTTTGACTGTAAAGGGGGAAGGGGTACATTTAATTTTGCCTAAATAAAGCAAGTTTATTTATTTAGATTGGGTAATACAGTCCATATCCAAGTATTACTTGGGACAAATCAAGATTGATGAAGTTGAGCATCTTTCCCAGTTTAATTTAGATCCAAGTGAAGGCTTGGTAAGGGTAAACAAGAATAATTCTAGAATTTGAACTTCGTTCAATATAGATTACATTGTAAGTACTAATTAGTTTAGTAAATATAAGTTCTGAGACTTAGTCGTTAAATCCAAGATATTCCTTCTTTCTAATTTAAAAAGAGAAAATACCCGGAAATCTATCGATTGGGTCTGGAGATTAAACTCTGCTAATACTGATTTAATTTAATTTCCCCTGTCCCCAAAAGAGGAGGAGGATCGTAACTGTCGTCATCTATATGATCAAATCCCGAGTTAGAGCTTTTTTGTTTGCTGTTAATTCGAGTAATTTTAGGAGTCGGCAGATCCTTTGAAATCTTTTGAACTTCTACCGTAGGTTCTTTGTATAATTGATCTTTTTTGATTTTCTTTTCCACGAGACCCATGTTTTTAAGCCAGACTCGGCTTACTTGAATCATCGCATTTTCTCCAATTACTTCCTTAAGTTCGGCCCATGATACATCTGCATAGCAACCTGCACCTTTCGTTTTTCCGCTTCCAATTTTTCTTGGAGTTCCATCTTTATTTAAAGTTTTTGGCATTGCTGTTTATATTGAAAAAAAGTTTGTCCTAAAAAGACAAACTAATTCAGCAGATTTCTTTTGAAATCCTTTATTATTTTTAGTTAAATTAGATTATGTAGAAAACTTCCACTATTATTACAAAAGTTCCAGCGAAAGCAAAGAAAAGGGCTGCCCAGGTCAATATGATGCAAAGGAGCACAGATGAAATGGGGAAGTTTGATAATACCTCTGCTACATCGATCTCGATGGGAATTACCGCGGTTATTGGTTTGGGCATTGAACTTTGTTTTTATTTATTCGTGCTCGTTTTTAGGATTAGCGAAAGCACTCAAATAATATCGGATTATTTTTACGAACGGGGCTGGGTTCCCTATGTGCTGACCTATTTGGCATGCTGGTCGTTCGCCATTTTGTTTTTCAAAAGGAAGAAACTAAAAGGTCAGCTTAATATCATGCAATTTAAGCTTTTACCTGAAGATATAAGTCATGACATCATGGTGGAAAATCTGCCCCAATTTGGTGCCCATATCAATCGACTTGGCTTTGACCCACGGCAAAGTTTTTTGCTTACGCGAATTTTTCGGGGACTCGAACATTTCAATGTGAGGAAAAACCATACTGAAACTGCAGATATGTTAAAATCCCAATCGGAGATTGATGCCACTATGGTTGATTCGAGTTATGTTCTGATCAAAGTTTTTATTTGGGCAATTCCCATACTTGGTTTTATTGGAACAGTACTTGGAATCAGTGACGCGGTGTCAAGCTTTGGAGGTGAAATGGGTGCGGCCGCAGACATTGAGGTCATTAAGGAACAACTTGGTCAGGTTACTGGAGGATTGAGTGAGGCATTTGATACAACTCTTGTTTCTCTGATTTTCAGCCTCTTCGTTATGTTTCCAACCAGTGTCATGCAAAAGAACGAGGAGGATTTACTCAATAAGGTCGACGAGTATTGCAACGAGTACTTTTTGAAACGCTTGCGTGAACCACAAACCGAGCAAACTTCTGATCAGTCTGGCGACATAGTTCAACGAATCGAAAACCTCCAAGCTTATCTTTTACAACTGCAGGAATCTCAAAGTGTTGTTGCACAGCAAATGACTCAGGTTGCAATGCAATTTAGTCAAATTATGCAGAACACCTCAATTGAGGAGAATAATGAATAAAAAATAATACCATAGCTGTTCAATCACCTATAAAATGAAAAAGAAAAAGGCAGATTTACAAATTTCACTTTTCCCCTTTCTTAGCATTCTAGCCTGCGTGATTGGAATTTTGACCTTGATGATTACCGCAATTGTTATTGCTCAAATCGACCCGGAGGCGGTCAATGAAAAGATCGAGACCGCTCTGGAAGATGACGAGGAGTTTCAGAAAAAAATAAATCAAAAAAAAGAAGAACTTCAACGATTGCGCCAAGAAATCGAGGAGATTAAATCGAATCCTCAAAAGAAGATAGATCCTCAAAAAAAGGAGTTATTGAAACAGGAAATTGCAACATTGTCCACGGAAGCACAAAAGCGTGCGGCTACTTTAAAGAAAAGTAAGGAAATGCAGGGGCAAGTGGTTAAGGCAAAGTCAGATTTAGCCAAGTTGATGAGCAACTTGGAGGAAGCGGAAGAGGAGTGGGAATTAATGAAAGATCCGGGTAAATTTGCGACTATGGTCGTAAAACAGAGCGGTTCAGGGGTAGGGGGAGACATTGAACCGACCTTCATTGAATGTCGTGCCGAGGGCATTCGGGTATATGAAGTTAGCGGGACGCATTTTGACGTGTCTATTGATCAGATCCAAAGTCATACAAAACTTAAAGGTCTTATTCAAAAATTAGCAAAGGAGGCTCCTTATCGTACTTGGAGAAGTGCCCAAGGCAGTAAAATTGATGCTCGTTTCGTCCAACGTGAGGGTAGCGATATTGTACTCCGCGATAAGAAGGGTAAGGACATAAAGCTTAAGGCGATTCAATTAGCAACAGGTTCTCGCAATATTATTCACAAGTATGAAGAGGCTAGAAAAGCTAAACTCCCTGATCCCGAAGCCCGCTATGTCATTTTTCTCCTCAGAACGAAAGGCTTTTCTTCTTGGTATAAAACTTCTTTGGTTTGTCAAAGTATAGGGTGTAAATTTGGGCAACTTCCACTTGATGGAGAGGGAGAGATTGATCTGTCTCTATTTAAAGATTCATGAAAAAAAAGAAAAAAGAAGATATTGGAAGTCTTGATTCTCTTTTGGATACTATCACCACGGTGGTGGGGATTTTAATTATTCTTCTAATTGTAGTACAACTTGGGGCCGATACTGCCGTTAAGCGGATTGTGGACGAGAAAAAGGAAGAGAATTCTAAGGAACTTATCGAATTGGCGATGAAACAATTTGAGGAACAAAAGAACGCTTTATTGGCAGAGAAGAAGAAATTACAACTTCAGCAGGCTTTTCAAAATAAGGATCAACAGAAACTTATCGAGGAAATTTCGAAATTGGAAAAAGAAGTATCACAGAAAAAAAACAATTTACCCCCGCTACCTCCAAAATTACAAAATTTGAGCATCGAAAAGAATAAACTTTCGAGCGACAAAAAAACGATTGAGCTCAAAGTAAAAAAAATTAAAGGCCTTCTAGTTAGTGCACCCAAGGGAAGCTCTCAATCCCTGAGCAGGGATATCAGTTTGCCTGAGCCCAAACCGGCAACACCGGGCTCCAAACCTTTTCGATTTTTATGTCGTGGAGAGAAAATTTTCTCTGTTGACGACATTTCTCTTCAGAATCGAGTCAAATCATTGGTTGCTCAGTCTGGTCTTAAAGCTAACAAGGACAAGGAGTATGACGGAACTAAGTTTTTAAAGTTAATTAATGGAAAGAAGGTCGGTAATCCATTTTTTGAGGTGAAGGCCAAGTCAGATTCGGATAAGGTAATTAGATTCGTAATCGAACGGAAGCCCAGTTCTGGCGAAGATGAAGCTAGCTTGCTCAAGCCGAATTCGAAATACCTTAAGGCATTGAGTACTTTGAATCCGACCAAGCACTATCTTTTATTTGAGGTTTTCCCAGATAGTTTTGGTGCTTATTTAGCCGCACGTGATCTAGCGAATCAGCGAAAGTTTCCTGCTGGATGGAAGCCTGCAAACAGACCCAATGATTGGTGGAGTTTTGACTGGGGTTACCGTGTAATTGGTCGCAAAGCTTATTTAGCTTCCCGTCCAAAACCAAAGCCTTCGACGGGCAAGCCCGTTGCGGCAAAGAAACCGGCAAATGTTTTGGATTAGCTTGAAAGGAATAGATCTTCCAGTGGATTGTCTCCTTTTCTTCTTTCGAATAAATTAGGTTGATTGACAGCAAGGTTTTCGAGAATTTTGAAGACCCAATTGATTTTATCTGGTTTACCAATTTGCTCCGCTATTTGTTCAGCTGTTTTGCCAAGGCCTTGGTTTTCTTTAAGTTGATCGATGATAGATTTCCTCACCGCAAGAATCGCCGATGCGGCTTTTTTACCTGCTTCAACGCCAGGTTGGTGGTACGCGTTTATGCCTACCAAAAAGGCATACAACCCAACTGCTCGTTCAAAGAGTGCAATTAATCTGCCTATGGCGGCGGGAGTTATCTCAAGAATTGTGAGAGTCACCGATTTGCGATCTTTTTCATAAAGTGCGTCTCGAGTGCCAAGGAAAAATCCGTGTAGGTAATCGCCAGAATTCATTCCATTCTCGTCTACTGCCGTGGAAGAACCATCACGGTGCTTGAGTACTTCGATAAAGGTGGCGAAGAAGTTGGGCACTCCTTCACGTAATTGTTGAACATAGGCATGTTGGTCGGTTGAGCCTTTATTGCCATAAACTGAAATCCCTTGATGTACTACATTTCCTTTTAAATCTTTTTCCTTACCCAACGATTCCATGATGAGTTGTTGCAAGTATTTGGCAAATAATTCGAGCCTATCCTTGTAGGGAAGAATCACCATATCTTTCGATCCTTTACCGTCGGTGAGGAAGTGCCAAGCAAGTGCAAGCATCGCGGCAGGATTCTGGCGAAAATCTGAATTTCTAGTCAATTGATCCATCTGAGAAGCCCCATTGAGCAATTCATCCACATCGATGCCCTGCAATGCTGCAGGTAGCAATCCGACGGCCGCAGTCTCACTGGTCCGTCCACCAACCCAATCCCACATTGGTATGAACTCAAGCCATCCATTTTCTTGTGAATATTGGTGAAGTTTACTTCCTTCTCCTGTCACAGCAATGGTGTGCTTAGCAAAGTTCAAGCCTTGAGACGAGAAAGCATTCTCTGCTTCTAGCATTCCGTTACGGGTTTCAGGTGTACCACCAGACTTGGAAATGACTAAAACGAGGGTGGTTTTAAGTGCAGGTCCGATCTCAGATAATGTAAGGTCAATTCCATCCGGATCAGTATTGTCGAAGAAATGAACTTTTAGTTTATCCTTTTTCGGATGACCTAGTGCTTTACCGACAAATTGTGGTCCTAATGCCGAACCTCCAATTCCAATTACCAAAAGATCAGTGAATGAACCCTGAGGGGATTGGAGAGAACCTGAATGAACCTGAGCGGATAGCTGCTTAACTTGGGTCAATGTTTCTCGGATTGCTTGGGTCAGTTCATTACTGGGTGCAAGCTCGGCGTTGCGTAACCAATAGTGCCCCACCATTCGGTTTTCATCTGGATTAGAGATTGCCCCACTTTCCAACGCCTTCATCTGCTCGAGTGCATCGTTTATTGGTTGAGTCATTGAAGATAGGTAATCTTCCGAAAAGTCTACAAATGAGAAATCTGCCCAAAACTGGGCGCTTTCGTGAGAAAAATAAAGTGTTTGTTTCATAGTTTTTAGAATTTGTCAGTTATGGCTCCTTCAGATGCAGAACTGACGAGTTTTGCATACTTCGCTAATACGCCTCTGTTCTCCTTAGGGGCAGGTTTTATCCATTCATTTTTACGCTTGGTCATTTTTTCTTCTGATAAATCGAGAGAGAGTTCATTCTTTTCAGCATCTATAGTGATAAGATCATCATTCTCAAGCAGTCCAATCGGGCCGCCTATGGCTGCTTCAGGAGTCACATGCCCGACAACAAACCCATGACTCCCCCCCGAAAAGCGGCCATCCGTAATAAGGGCTACTTCTTTCCCTAATCCTTTTCCCATAATTGCAGAAGTGGGAGAAAGCATTTCTCTCATGCCAGGTCCTCCGACTGGTCCTTCATTTCGAATCACAATCACATGTCCCGCTTTTACTTTACCATCCAAGATTCCTCGTAAGGACTCCTCTTCGGATTCAAACACAATTGCTTTGCCTGTAAACTTGAGGCCCTCCTTTCCTGTTATTTTTGCAACTGCGCCATCCGGGGCAAGGTTCCCGTATAAAATTCTGAGGTGACTGTCTTTCTTAATCGGATCATTAAATGGGCGAACGAGATCTTGTCCGTTAGGGTAGGGTGCATAAGGAGGCGCATTCTGAACATTTTCCGCAAGCGTTTTTCCAGTCACGGTGATACAATCTCCATGAAGTAGGCCTTCATCAAGTAAAGTTTTGAGTAATGGACGCAATCCACCAATACGAACAAAATGAGACATATTATATTTCCCACTTGGTTTGAGGTCACAAAGCACTGGAACTCGTTTACCAATTTCAGTGAAATCGTCTAAGTCTAACTTCACATTTGCAGTATGTGCCATGGCCAGTAAATGAAGGACAGCATTAGTTGATCCCCCTAAAGTAATCACTACAGTTATGGCATTCTCGAATGCCTTCCTGGTCATAATATCACGGGGTTTAATATCTTTTTGAATCAAGTTGACGACTGCGGCACCTGCTGCCTTAGCATCTAATTTTTTTTCATCGGAAATGGCTAATTGAGCAGAACTATCGGGTAAGCTCATGCCGAGTGCTTCAATTGCAGAGGACATTGTATTTGCGGTATACATACCTCCACAGGAACCAGGGCCTGGAATGGCTTTTTTTTCAATGGCGGTTAGCTCTTCCTTATCAATAACTCCTCCAGCATGCGAACCCACAGCTTCAAAAACCGAAACAATATCAAGATTTTTTTCTTTATGTAAGCCGGGTAAGATAGTTCCTCCATAAACAAAAATCCCAGGCCGGTTAAGGCGAGCAAGGGCCATCACACAGGCAGGCATATTTTTATCGCATCCACCTATTGCGACCAATCCATCCATTCCCTCGGCCCCTACGACGGTTTCAATTGAATCGGCGATGACTTCTCTTGATACTAATGAATAACGCATACCTGGAGTTCCCATACTAATTCCATCTGATACAGTAATCGTGCCAAAGGGAACAGCTTTACCTCCTGATTCATCCACGCCTTCAACGGAAGCTTTACCTAGTACATCTAAGTGAGAGTTACAAGGGGTCACCATACTCCAAGCAGAGCATACTGCGACTTGAGGTTTTTCAAAGTCTTCGTCTTCGAAGCCTACGGCTCGTAACATGGAACGATTGGGAGCCCGATCATTACCATCAACGACGATGGAAGAAAAGTTGCGGTTGCATGAATTCATTTTATTGGATTATGATTTGATTTGGCTGAGAATCAAGTTAGATAAAGTCTTGCGAAAACAATCAATATCTTCTTCATTCGCAACAACCTTTTTTTGAAAAATAAAAAACTAGAGTCTTTAAGGGACGAAATTGATGGGGTCGACTCGCAAATAGTCGGTTTGCTCAATCAGCGTGTCCAAGCGGCAGCTAAGATTGGACGAATCAAAGATGAGCTTGGGGTTGATCCCTATGATCCGGCCCGCGAGGAACAGGTTTTTGAGAAGTTAGAGAGTTTGAATTCAGGTCCGTTGACCAAGGAATCCCTCCGAATCATCTATCGTGAAGTCATTTCGGCTTCTATCGCCTTGGAAAAAAAATTGATTATTGGATATTTAGGGCCAGAGGCGACCTATACTCACCAAGCCGCGGTGAACAACTTTGGGTCGACTTTGGAATACCGTGCATTATCTGATATCCCAGATGTTTTTCAAGCCGTTGAATGTGGGGAATGTGACTACGGAGTGGTTCCAATTGAGAACTCCACTGAAGGTGCGGTTAATCGTTCCTTGGATCTTTTGGTGGAAACTGAACTTACGATTGTGGCACAAGTATATCTGAAGGTTGAGCATTCTCTCTTTAGTTTCTGCTCTCTTGATGAAATTGATGAAGTTCGATCGAAGGATCAAGCACTGGCTCAATGCGGCGAGTGGTTGAGACGAAATTTACCAAATGCACGCTTGGTCCCTTTTACCAGTACAGCCGAGGCAGTAAGGAGTCTAAAGCCTGATTCCAAAACGGCAGCAATTGCAGGAAGCTTGGCAGGGCGAATGTACGACGTTCCTTCGCAATCGCAGGGGATTCAAGATCGAAAGAATAATGTGACTCGATTTCTTGTGGTTGCTAGAAAACCCTTGCCTAAGCGAGATGAAGTAAATTACCGAACGAGTTTAGTTCTTTCCCTTCCCGATCAAATTGGTGCATTGAAAAATGCATTAAAACCCTTTTCAGATCGTGAACTTAATTTATGTAAGATCGAATCCCGTCCTAGCAGATTGAAGACATGGGATTATTATTTCTTCGTCGATTTTATAGGGCATTGCGAAGATGAAAAAGTGAGAGAAGTGATGGATGAACTTGAAAAAGTATGCCCACTGGTGAAATTTCTTGGAAGTTATCCTGAAGAGAGTTCTTAAATTTTCAGCTTCTAAAAAAATAAGACAGATAAGTCTTGTTCTGGATTGGCATTGTGTAATACCAATTCTTCAATAAATGACCGCAAGTTTTGATAATCTTTTTCTTTTTTTGCAGTCCATCTTTTATTTCGATTCATCATTGATTCTTTGAGTCCAGAGACAAGGAGTAATCCCCTGAAAGTATTTTGGAATGAATGAATAGATTCCAAAACAGATGCCCGAACCCACAAAGGTTCAATTGCACACACACGGGCATTCCAGTGCGTATAATTCAAATTTCTTTTATTGGGGAAATGGAAACGAACCACCTGCTCGATACAGTGCTCAAAGGATTGCACAGCCATTTGACGCGTCCCGTCATTTTCCCGTAAGAAAGAGAGCGTACTTTGCAACTGCAAGGTTTCTTCACGCGTTGAAGCACTCCCAATAACGGAGAACAGAGCGTTTAGATTTTGTAGTCTTGTATAATCGTCTTTTTTAACCGCCGTTTTTGTCACCCTTTTCGTTACCACCCAAGTTAACTAATTCCTCGACGAATCGAGATATCCCCATGAAATCTTCATAAAAGCTAGCATACCTAAGCCATGCAACCCCATCCACATTTTGGAGTCTGAGCATAATTGCATCTGCAATCGCTCGGCTAGGAACTTCGCTATCAAATTCATTTTCAATTTGTCGTAGTGTCTGGGAGAGCAACCCATCAATTTGTTCGGCATCAATCGGACGCTTTGCAATTGCACGCCTCAAGCCAGTCGCAAGCTTAGTACGATCAAAACTTTCTCTTCTTCCATCTCTTTTTACAACCACGAGATCTTCACGAAGAATTTCTTCAATAGTTGAGAAACGATATCCACAACCTTGGCATTCACGGCGACGACGAGTCGACGCAATTTTACCAGCTCTTGTATCAAGAACTTTCAAGTCATCGGAAGAGCACTTAGGACAATGCATTAACGATTAAGAATTCCTACTTTCCACACACACAACTATATCCTTAACAGAGATCTAGGAAGTTCTTCAAGATCATAATTCCCTTTTCTGTGGCTAAAGACTCAGGGTGGAACTGGACGCCCCATATCGGAAGGCTGGTATGCTCAATGCCCATGATTTCACCTTCCTTAGTTTGAGCGGTCACTTTTATACACTCAGGAAGAGTTGATTGTTCGAGGAGAAGGGAATGGTATCGGGTGGCGGTAAGAGGATTTGGTAAATCCTTAAATAAATTTCTGTTATCGTGTTCGATCGGAGAAGTTTTTCCATGCATCAATTTATTGGCCCGAACTACTTTACCTCCAAAGGCTTGTCCGATACATTGATGCCCTAGGCAAACACCAAAGATTGGCTTGATCGCTTGATATCTCTTAATGACCGCAAGACTAATACCAGCACGATCTGGGTCACAGGGGCCGGGTGAAATGACAATGCCATCAAATACATCGATTTGTAGTTCTTCAATGGAAATTGCATCATTACGAAAAACCTCAACCGTTGCCTTCAACTGCCCAAAGTATTGAACTAGGTTGTAAGTAAAGGAATCGTAATTATCAATAACAAGAAGATGCATAATAGACTTATCCCTTGTAGCCCTGCTTGCGATTTCTTTCCTTTAAGCGCAATGCGTTCAAGCGAATAAAACCGCCAGCATCTTCAGGTTGATAATCGCTCTCATTATCTTCCATGGAGGCAATACCTTCATCGTACAAAGAAAAATCCGACTTCCTACCAACGGTAATTACATTTCCTTTATAGAGTTTTAAGCGAACTGTACCGGAAACAGTTTCTTGGCTTTGATTAATCAATGCTTGGAGTGCTTCCCTTTCAGGTGCAAACCAAAATCCATAGTATATTAATTCGGCATATCGAGGAACAAGCGAATCTCTTAAGTGCATTAAATCACGATCCATAGTAAGAGTCTCCATTTGACGATGTGCATGGAGCAGGATAGTTCCACCAGGAGTTTCATACACTCCACGACTTTTCATACCCACAAATCGATTTTCGACCAAATCCACTCGGCCAATCCCATGCTTCCCCGCAATTTTGTTTAATTCAACAACCACTTGAGATGGAGAGAGAGCAACTCCATCAACTGCAATACAATTTCCTTTTTCAAAGCTCAATTCGATGTATTGTGCTTCGTCCGGAGCAAGTTCAGGGTCGACTGATAGTTTGTACATCCCACGATTATCGAGAGTGGTTGGATCAAACCAAGGATCTTCAAGGATTCCGGCTTCGTAGGAAATATGCCAAAGGTTTCTGTCCATTGAATAAGGTTTAGATGCACTGGCTTCCACATCAATCTTGTGGGTTTGACAATATTCAATCATCTCTTTACGTCCGGGAAAGCGCTCTCGGAAGGAGGCATCTCTCCAAGGGGCAAGGATGGTTAAGTCTGGTGCCAGGGCAGAAAAAGTCAGTTCAAAACGACATTGGTCATTACCTTTGCCTGTTGCTCCATGAGCTACTGCATTGGCACCAAATTCCCTCGCAATATCAATATGTGCTTTTGCGATAAGAGGGCGGGCAATCGAGGTGCCCAAGAGGTATTGAGATTCATAAACTGCATTTCCTCGCACCATCGGGTAGATATAATCTTGGGCAAATTCATCAACAAGATCTAGGGTTCGATGGGCAGTGGCTCCAGTGGAGAGTGCTTTTTCTTCGAGACCATCTAGCTCTTCTTGTTGACCCACATCTGCACAATAAGTGATAACTTCTGCGTTTTGCTCGTTTGCGTACCAATGAACAAGGACTGAGGTGTCAAGTCCTCCTGAATAGGCGAGAATTATTTTCATAAAATTAAGATATTTTGTTTTGAGAAAGTTGTTTCAGAATCGCTTTTTGCATATGTAATCGATTTTCTGCCTGATCAAACAGAATGGAGCGAGGAGAAGATAGAACTTCTTCCGTAACTTCTTCTCCTGGATGAGCGGGCATGCAATGCATAAATAAAGAATTTTCTTTAGCCAGATTAAGCAAATCCTGTGTGACTTGATAATCGGCCATTTTTTCTTTTCGATCGTTTTCTTCTTCTTCATACCCCATACTTACCCATACATCAGTGTATAAAATATCAGCATTTTGGGCGGCTTCTTTACAATCCTTGGTGTATTGCCAACGAATCGGGAGGTTTGCATCTTGGCAAAAAGATTTAATTTCCTGAGAAGGTTGAAATTCCTCTGGTCCACTTAACCAAATATCCATATCCCACAGAGCCCCTGCTAAAATCCAAGAATTGGCCATGTTGCAACTGGTGTCTCCAAAGAAGGCAAGTTTCTTCCCCGCCAATCCGTTGTATGGGTTTGAAGAGGTTGAGGTTTTTTCTAGAATGGTCATACAATCTGCATAAATTTGGCAGGGATGCAGAAAATCAGTTAATGCATTCACCACCGGTATTTTCGCATGGCGTGCAAATTCTTTAATTAATTCATGTCCGTGGGTTCGGATAATTAAACCATCTAAAAAGCGGGAGAGTACTCTTGCTGTGTCCTTAACACTTTCCCCGCGACCAATTTGAGTACTCGAGAGATCGAGTAAGACTGGATTTCCTCCTAATTCTCGTATCCCAACCTCAAAGGAAACCCTAGTCCGAGTACTATTTTTATAAAATAACATGCCCCAACTTTGGCCCGATAAATCTTCAGTGGGCCTCTGCATCCTACTTTGTTTAAAATCAAAAGCATGCTCAAATACAGATGTGATTTCTTCTTTTACAAAATTATTTTCTTCTAAAAAGTGTTTCATCTTTGGTTTTTTTGTTGGAATTCATCCAAGGATAATTGGGTGATTCTTAATGCTTCTTTCAATTCATTATCACTTATAGTCAAAGGTGGAAGAAATCGAATTGTATTTTCAGCAGCCCCTACAACAAGCAGGCCATTTTGACGAAATTTGGCAATGAGTTCATCGGGAAGCTTGTTCATTACGAGAGCGAGCATTAATCCTCTACCTCTAATTTCTTTAATTAGTTTCGGATATTTCTTCTGGAAATTTTTCAATTCCAATTTAAGGAATTCTCCTTTTTCGTACGATTTATTAATAAGATCCTCTTGCTCAATTACATCGAGGACAGCATGTGCGGCCGAGCAGGCAAGGGGAGACCCACCAAAAGTAGTTCCGTGAGAACCTGGTTGAAAAATATCAGCCCATTTATCCGCTAACCAAATAGCGCCAATAGGAAATCCTCCTCCAAGTCCTTTTGCCATGGCAATTGCATCTGGCTTTACACCAGATTTTTGGTAACCTAAAAATTCTCCAGTTCGACCAATCCCTGCTTGCACTTCGTCGAGTATGAAGAGGAGATCTTTCTCCCTGCAAATTTTTTCGAGCCCCTGAAGAAATTCATCTGACGCGACACGAATTCCTCCTTCTCCCTGAATAGACTCGACCATTATGCCTATCGTTTGTTCGTCAATTTTCTCTTTGAAAGCTTCGAGGTCGTTCAATGGGGCAAAGGAAAAACCATCGAGGAGAGGTTCAAAACCATTTCTGTATTTCGGAGAAAAAGTCGCGGAGAGGGCCCCCATCGTTCTGCCATGAAAAGCATTTTCGGCAACGATTAGCTTATACCTTTTTTGATTGGGGTCTTTATTTCCTGTTAATCTTGCAAATTTGATCAGTGCTTCATTCGCTTCCGCTCCGCTGTTACAGAAGAGCATTTTGCCCGGCCCGATCTTATTCACTAATCTTTTTGCCAAATTAATTTGTTGGGGAATTGAAAAAAGATTCGAGCAATGAACGAGTTGGCTTACCTGTTTATTAACCGAATTAATCCAATGCTCATGAGAGTGGCCAATATTAGTCACTGCAATTCCTGAGGTGAAATCGAGGAACTTATTCCCGTTTGAATCCCACAAGTACGAACCTTCTCCCCTAATAATAGTCAAAGGGGGAGTGCCGTAGTTACTCAGTAAATACTTATTTTGTTCTGGATTGCTCACTGATATTAAAGGGAGTGAACAATTTCAGTTCCAATTCCTTCATCGGTAAAGATTTCAAGAAGGATACTATGAGCGAGACGACCATCAATAAAATGAACTCGATTTACGCCGGCATTTAATGCTTGAACCGCACTATTGACTTTGGGCAGCATTCCTTGGGCAATCACACCTTGCTGTTTTAAAGGCTCGACTTGGTCAATG
>CAWUUU010000029.1:0-2855 GCA_963924995.1 uncultured Opitutales bacterium | reverse complement strand
CAGGGTGCTGTCTTCAGCCCGAGAGTTGTGAAAGTCAATCATCCTGCCGTTCAGGGGATCGGTAACTTGGAGGCATGGGATGAAACTTATTTTCATGAGCGGCACAATTCGAAGAACCGGACTGTGCTGATGGTGAGGGATCCTTTGCCTGGTGATCCTCATGCGGATCCTGAACCATGGACTTGGGTTCGTGAGGAGGGAAAAGGGCGGGTTTTTTATACTGCTTCTGGGCATGATGAAAGAGTGTGGAATAAACCGGAATTTCACCAACTCCTCAAAAATGGAATCCTTTGGGCAGTGGGTGAAAAAGTTCATGAGCGCTATAAAAATTTTTTAGCAAATCGAGAACCGTTGAAGTACGAGAAGCGGGATAACATTGCAAACTATGAAAAAAGGCCGGAACCACTTCCTTACCAATTACCGCTTTCCCCTCAGGAAAGCATGAAGCACACTCAGGTTCCGGTGGGATTTAAACTCGAGCTCTTTGCGTCTGAGCCGGATATTGTGAACCCGATTTATTTTCAATGGGACAAACGCGGACGACTCTGGGTTGTGGAATCTGTGGATTATCCCAATGAGCTTAAGGACGGTCGTAAAGGAAAGGACCGCATTAAAATATGTGAAGACACTAATGGTGACGGCAAGGCAGATAAGTTTACGATCTTTGCCGATGGCTTTAATATTCCAACATCCATGACTTTCGCCCGGGGCGGAGTGATTTTGGCTCATGCCCCGGATATGCTTTTCCTTAAAGACACAGATGGGGACAATAAAGCGGATATCCGTGAAGTTCTGATTACCGGGTTCGGGCTTAATGATACTCATGCCGGTCCCAGCAATTTACGCTACGGTCTGGACAACTGGATCTACGGTACGGTTGGGTATTCAGGTTTCAAGGGAGAATTAAATGGAGAAAAATACAATTTTAGTAGGGGCACTTTTCGCTTCAAACCCGATGGTTCCAAGATGGAATTTCTTCATCAGTTCAATAATAACACCTGGGGAATCGGTTTGAATGAGCAGGGGGACATATTCGGTTCCACCGCCAATAACAATCCAAGTTTTTTCGGAGGAGTTCCGAATCGTGTGCATCAGGGAGAAAAACGGATGACAGCCAAAATGATCGCGAGTTCTCCCAGGTTTTATCCAATTACTCCCAATATCCGTCAGGTAGATGCTTTTAATGCTTACACTGCGGGTTGCGGACATGCCTTTGCTACGTCATCCGGGTTTCCTAAGTCCTGGCGCAACCGGAGAGCATTCGTGTGTGGTCCGACCGGTCATCTTCTTGGCATGTACGATGTTCGCCCAAAGGGTTCAGGTTTTGAATCAATTAATGCTTACAGTCTGGTCGCGAGTACCGACGAGTGGTTCTCTCCAATCGTAGCCGAGGTGGGCCCCGATGGAAACCTCTGGATTTCCGATTGGTACAACTTTATCATCCAGCATAATCCGACCCCCAATCTTAACCGGGGTGGATATGACGCCCAAAACGGACCTGGGAATGCCCACATAAATCCCAACCGCGACCGCCAGCATGGTCGCATTTATCGCTTGGTTTACCAAAAAAACCATGCTCCTGCTTTCAATCTAGAAAATGCAACATGGGAAAAACTGGTCAAAGCTCTCAGCCATGACAATATGTTCTGGCGTCTCACCGCCCAAAGGCTTTTGGTGAATAGTCAACCCAAGGAAGCGGTTCCTTCCTTAAGGAAATTACTGAACCAAGCTTCACCCGCGTCTCTTCACGCTCTTTGGACTTTGCAGGGCATGGGTGCTCTCGACGGCCCATCCCATGCAAAATGTCTCGTATCAAAAGACCCGGCATTACGCCGTAACGCGATCCGGGCTCTACCTGCTGACTTAAAGGGGCAACAAATGCTCCATGACAGTGCAACCCTTGGAGACAAGGATCTTCTTGTTCGGCTCGCTTCCTTCGTTCAACTTGCCTCCTTTCCGCGAGACAAGGGAACCCGCGATATCGCATCCCTTCTGATGCGGGTTGAGGAAAATGCCAAGGACGAATGGCTCCGGTTACCCCTCCAGGCTCTGGGTGCGGTGAAAGCCAATTTGGTGGGGTATAAAAAGGGTCCAAATCTTTTACCTAATCCCTCCTTCGAGTCTTCGGATGGTCAGTTGCCCACCAGTTGGAAGGTCCGGACTTACAGCGGGAGTGGCGGAATGGAGCATGCCATTGAGAAAAGTAAGAATTTAATAAAAACCGGTAATTCTTCCCTGCGAATTTCATCCGAAGGGGGACATGACACCAGTGCCTATGCGAGTGTGCAGCTTAAGTCGGGAGTCCGTTATTCTCTTTCTGCCTGGATTAAGACGGACAGGGTCGAAGGGGGTGGCATGGGTGCTTTACTCAATGTTCATGAATTGCAACAAAAGGCCATGACCAAGGGTATCCGAAAGACCCATGATTGGCAGAAAGTGGAAACCGTTTTTGTTAATCCTTCCGCTGGCAGGATCACTGTAAATTGCCTGTTCGGTGGGTGGGGACGATCCAAGGGTAAGGCTTGGTTCGATGATATTTCGCTTAATGAGATGGTGCCAATTTATAAGGAAATCGAGAAAGTGGAAAATCGAAAAGTGGACCTTACTCTGGCGGTCGATGCGATTCCCGGACTACTTTTCAGTAAGACATCTCTCGTGGCAAAGTCGGGTAAATGGCTCAAACTTACATTTAACAATACAGACAATATGCCTCATAATTTGGTTATTATAGCTCCGGGAACCTATGACTCAGTCGGCCAAGCCACCGACTTGATGATGGCAAAACCGGGTGCCGCTGCCCGAAATTATGTTCCTAAAAATGCAAAGGTAATTGCCCAGACTCCTATGGTTCTTCC